>NZ_LZIZ01000246.1:0-66452 GCF_001666915.1 Mycobacterium sp. E3339
AGCCATGCGGGGCATGCTGCAGCGAATCTGGAACGAGCAGAACCGCACCAAGGAGGCGCTCGCGTCGGCGCGCGACTTCGCCGCGGTGTCGTCGCACGAGCTGCGCACCCCGCTGACCGCGATGCGCACCAACCTCGAGGTGCTGTCCACCCTGGACATGTCCGACGATCAACGCAAAGAGGTGCTCGGCGACGTCATCCGCACCCAGTCGCGCGCCGACGCGAGCGCCTCCTTGGTGCGGTTCTGCTCGTTCCAGATTCGCTGCAGCATGCCCCGCATGGCTTCGGCTATCTCGACGGCCTCGGTGGCGCCGTGCACTTCCACCCGCGGGGCCTCGTCCCCGGCGTCGATCGATCGGGTCTGCTGCGCGAGCTGTTTGAACGGCCGCACCGCGAAAGCGGCCAGCAGCCAGGCGAACACCGCCGCCGAGACGATGGCGAAGCCACAAATCAACAGCACTCGTCGGTGCAGATTGTTGGTTTCGGCGAGCGTCGCGTCATACGTGGCGCCCACGGCCAGCGATGTGGGCTCCGGCGCGGGTATCTCGACCGTGCGCACGCGGTAGCGCACGCCGTTGACGTAGGCGTCGCCGTAGTCGACGTCCAGCTTGGGCAGCGTCACGTCCGTGTTCGACTTGACCAGGTCGCCGCGGCGGACCGTCATGATCGCGTCGTTGTCGTTGGGGGAGCGAGGAATTTCGTCGAGGCCGCGCGGCAGGAAGGGGATCGCGAAGCCCGCCGCCTCGTCGAGCCGGCGGTCCAGCCGCTCCTTGCGGTCGTTGGTGATGCCCACCCAGACGACGACGCCGACGATGAGCACCGGGATCGCCGCCCCGATGACCGTCGCGACCACCACCCGGGCCCGTAGCGAGGGCGTACGGGTCAGGATCCGGGACAGAAAATTCATGGTCGCTCGACCTGGTTACTGCATGCGCAGCACGAACCCAACTCCGCGGACGGTGTGCAGCAGCCGGGGACCGCCGTTGGCCTCCAGCTTGCGGCGCAGGTAACCGATGAACACGTCGACCACGTTGGTGTCGGCGGCGAAGTCGTAACCCCACACCAGCTCCAGCAGCTGCGCGCGGGACAGCACCGCGGTCTTGTGCTCGGCCAGCACCGCCAGCAGGTCGAACTCCCGCTTGGTCAGGTCGACGTCGACGCCGTTGACCCGGGCGCGCCGGCCTGGAATGTCCACCTCCAGCGGACCGACGGTGATGGTTTCCGACGACGAGGTTGCCGTCGCGCCGCGGCGGCGCAGCAGCGCCTTGACCCGCGCGACGAGCTCGGCCAACACGAACGGCTTGACCAAGTAGTCGTCGGCGCCGGCCTCGAGCCCGGCCACCCGGTCGTCGACCGAGCTGCGGGCGGAGAGCACGCAGACCGGGACGTCGTTGTCCATCGCCCGCAGCGCTGTGACGACGCTGACGCCGTCCAGGACGGGCATGTTGATGTCCAGCACGATCGCGTCCGGCCGGGTCTCGGTGGCGCTGCGCAGGGCTTCCGCGCCGTCGACCGCGGTCGACACCTCGAACCCGGACAGCCGCAGGCCGCGCTCGAGCGAGGCGAGCACATCGGAGTCGTCGTCGACGACCAAGACGCGAGGTGAGATCCCACCGGTGTCCATGCCGCCCATCTTGCCTGATTGTTCGCGGCGGCGGCGCCCAGGATGGGCCGCCGGTGCCCAAAAGGTTACGGTTTCGACGCTGCGCCGCAACTGCCCGCTGGTATCGGCGTGCGGACGAAATGGGGTGCCGGCCTTCGGGATTCGCTCGGATGCGGCGAGTCACGCCGGGCTGATGCGGAGTTGGCTTATCGGGCCGCGAGCCCGCTCAACCGCAGCGCCAGCTGCCGCCGCACCGCGGGAAACCGTGCGGCCAGCCGCATTCCCGCGTTGCGCAGGGGACGCAACGGGCGCGGCAGGGTCGAGACCCGGGTCAGCCGCCCCGTCAGTTTCAGCACACGCTCGGCGCGCTCGCGCTGGGTGGCGCTGTAGGCGTCCAGCGCCGCCTCCGGGCCGCCGCGCAGGACCTCGGCGAGCGCCCCGGCCAGCGCCGACGCGTCGGCGATGCCCAGGTTCATGCCCTGGCCCCCGGCGGGGCTGTGCACGTGGGCCGCGTCGCCGGCCAGCAGCAGCCGGCCGGCCCGGTAGCTGTCGGCGACGCGGTGATGGATGTGGAACCGCGAGCCCCAGACCAGTTCGGTGACCGCCGTTCGCCCCGGCCCGAAGCCCCGGGCATCCAGCAGCGCCTGCACGAACTCGGCCGACGGCCGCTCGGGCGCGTCGGCCGTCGGCGCGACGACGCGGAAGATGTCGCCGGGCAGCGGCGCCAGCACCGTCAGGCCATCCTTGGCGTAGAACAGGATCACCTCGTTGCGCGGCGCCTCGCCGGTCACCCGGACGTCGGCGAGCGTGAATGATTCGGCGAATTCCCCGCCCCGGAAGCCGATTCCGGCTTGCGCGCGCACGGTGCTGTGCATGCCGTCCGCGCCGACGGTATAGCGCGCCCTGATGGTGTCGCCGTCATCGAACGTCGCCGTGACACCGTCGGCGTCCTGGGTGATGCGGCTCAGCGCCTTGGGCCGGACGACGTCGCCGCCGAGTTCGCGGAGCCGCTCGAACAACAGCCGCTCGGTGTCGGCCTGGGACAGCATCAGCGTGTACGGGTGGGCCGAGGGCAGCGCGTCGAAGTCGACGGGCATCAGGATGCGCCGGCCCTGCCGCATGGTGAATCGCGGTGCGATCAGCCCCGCCTTGACCATCCGCCGGGACACGTCGAGCTCTTCGAGCACCTCCAGGGTGCGGGCGTTGACGGCGGCGGCGCGCGACGTGTGGGCGCCGGCCGCCATTTTGTCGACCACGGTCACCCCGATCCCGCGGCGCAGCAGTGCCGCCGCGAGCGTCAGACCGGTCGGACCTGCGCCTACCACCAGGACATCGGTGTCTTGCATGGCCGGCTCCTCTCCTCGTGAGTTGGTCAACGCTTGTTGACATACCTTCATGCTGGCGCGCCGGTGGCGCGATGTCAACAGTTGTTGGCCTACAATCGTTGGCATGAGAAGGTCGTCGGACGAGACGAAGGCGGTAATCCTGGCGGCGGCCCGCGAGCGATTCGGCGCCGTGGGTTTTCAGGGCGCGACCATTCGGGCGATCGCCGCGGACGCCGGGATCGATCCCGCGATGGTCATGCGGTACTACGGCAGCAAGGACAAGCTGTTCGCCGCCGCGGCCGAGTTCGACTTGCGCTTTCCCGACCTGGCCGCGGCCGACCCGGCGCAGGTCGGGCGCTCGCTGGTCCGGCACTTTCTCGAACGCTGGGAGGGTGACGAGGCGCTGGTGATCCTGTTGCGGTCCAGCGCCACCAATGGCGAAGCGGCGCAACGGATGCAGGAGATCTTCGGAAGCCAGATCGAACCGCTGGTGGCGTCCTTCGTGCCGCCGAGCGACATCGGTGTGCGGGCCGGGCTGATCGCGACGCAGATCCTCGGAATGGCCTTGTGCCGCTTCGTATTACGGCTGCCGCCGGTCGTCGGGATGAGCCGGGACGAGATCGTGGAGTGGCTGGGCCCGACGATCCAGCGCTACCTCGGGCTGCCGGAGGGCTGAGTCGCGAGACGTCGGGGCGTCACGGCAGCCCGATGCGGCGGTAGCGCCGCAGTCGGGCGGACAGGCGCTCGTCGCCGGGGAGCGCGCTCAGCCCCCGCAGTTCGGCGGCGATGGCGCGCGAGAGCCGCCGGCAGAACTCGACCGGCTCGTCGGCCGCGTCGGGATACTCGGGCACGACTGCGTCGACGATGCCCGAGGCCAGCAGGTCGGCCGACCGGATGCCTTGCGCCGCAGCGAGTTCCGCGGCGTGGTCGGTGTCACGGAAGACGATCGCGCTCGCGCCTTCCGGCGGCAGCGGCGCCAGCCAGCCGTGCAACGCGCACAGCACCCGATCGGCGGGCACCATCGCCAGCGCCGGCCCGCCGCTGCCCTGCCCGAGCAACACCGACACCGTCGGGGTGTCGAGGGTCACCAGCTCGGCCAGGCACTGGGCGATCTGCCCGGCCAGCCCGCCCTGTTCGGCCTCGGCCGACAGGGCGGGGCCGGCGGTGTCGATCACCAGCACCAGCGGCAGGCGCAGCTCGGCGGCCAGCGCCATGCCGCGCCGGGCCTCGCGCAGCGACGCGGGCCCCACCATCCCGCCCGTCACCCGCTGCTGGCCGAGCACCACCGCGGGCTGGCCGGCGAACCGGGCCAACGCCAACAGCGTCGTCGCCGCCTCGCCCTGTTCCGTGCCCGACAGCAACACCGGGTCGGTGGCGCCGTGGCGCAGCAGCAGCCCCACCCCCGGGCGGTCCGGGCGGCGGGAGGCCACCACCGAGTCCCACGCCGACACGTCGGGGATCGGCTCGGGCGGCGGTGCCGCCGGTAGGGGCTCGGGCGGGTCGGCGATCACCGTCAGCGCGCGGTCCAGCATCCGGCGCAGCTCACCCACCGGGACGACGCCGTCGATCACGCCGTGGCGCTGCAGGTTTTCCGCCGTCTGGACGCCCTCGGGGAAGGGTTCGCCATAGAGCAGCTGGTACACCCGCGGCCCGAGGAACCCGATCAGCGCGCCCGGCTCGGCGACCGTGACGTGCCCCAGCGAACCCCACGACGCGAACACGCCGCCCGTGGTCGGGTTGCGCAGGTAGACCAGGTAGGGCAGGTGGGCGCGCGTGTGCAGGCGGACGGCGGCGGCGATCTTCACCATCTGCAGAAACGCGACCGTGCCCTCCTGCATGCGGGTGCCGCCGGAGCTCGGCGACGCCAGCAGCGGGAGCCCCTCGGCGGTCGCCCGTTGCACCGCGGCGGTGATCCGTTCGGCGGCCGCCACCCCGATCGAGCCGCCGAGAAAGCCGAACTCGCAGACCACGACCGCCACCCGGCGCCCGAAGATCCGGCCCTCGCCGGTCAGCACCGATTCGTCCAGGCCGCTGGCCGCCCGCGCGTCGGCCAGCTCTCGCGCGTACGCCTCGCTGACCGGGATGGCGAGCGGCTCGCTGTCCCAGCGGACGAAAGAGCCCTCATCCAGCACCGCGTCCCGCAGCTGAGCAGCCGTGATACGACTCACGAGACGAGGCTATATAGGGTGGCTGCCATGATCGGTGTTACCCAGGCCGAAGCCGTGCTGACCATTGAGCTGCAGCGGCCCGAACGCCGCAATGCCCTCAACTCCCAGCTGGTGGAGGAGCTGCGGGAGGCCTTCCAGAAGGCGAGCGACGGGACCGTCCGGGCCATCGTGCTGACCGGCCAGGGCACCGCGTTCTGCGCCGGCGCCGACCTGAGTGGCGACGCGTTCGCCGCCGACTATCCCGACCGGCTCATCGAGCTGCACAAGGTGATGGACACGACGCTGATCCCGGTGATCGCCGCCGTCAACGGCCCCGCGATCGGCGCGGGCCTGCAACTGGCCATGCAATGCGATCTGCGGGTCGTCGCGCCGGAAGCGTTCTTCCAATTCCCCACATCGAAATACGGCCTGGCCCTTGACAACTGGAGCATCCGGCGACTGTCATCGCTGGTCGGTCACGGCCGTGCCCGGGCCATGCTGCTGACCGCGGAGAAGCTCACCGCCGACGTTGCGCTGCAGACCGGGATGGCCAACCGCATCGGGACGCTGGCCGACGCCCAGGCCTGGGCCGCCGAGATCGCCGGCCTGGCGCCGTTGGCAATCCAACACGCCAAGCGGGTCCTGAACGACGACGGCGCCATCGAGGAGGCCGCGCCGGAGCACAAGGAGCTCTTCGACCGGGCCTGGGGCAGCCAGGACGTCATCGAAGCCCAGGTCGCGCGCATCGAGAAGCGGCCGCCGAAGTTCCAGGGGGCCTGACGGTCATGCTGCGGGGGGCGCTGCGACTGGCCGCCGGTACGGCGTCGCTGGCGGCCGGTGGTTGGGTGGTGCGGGCGCTGCACGGCGCGCCGGCGGCCCTCGGCGCTCACCCCGCGTCGATCCGGGCGGTGACCGAGTCGTCACCGAACTACCGCGACGGTGTCTTCGTCAATCTCGAGCCCGCCTCCGAGTCCACGATGGACCGCGAGGAACTGCGGCTGGTGCTGTGGGAGTTGATCGCGAACCGCAGCGTGGGCAGGCCGGCGGCGCCGATCCCGTTGGCCGCGCCGGCGATCTTCGACGGTGATCCCGGCCGGCTCGCCGTCAGCTGGTTCGGTCACTCGACGGCGCTGCTGGAGATCGACGGCTACCGGGTGCTCACCGACCCGGTGTGGAGCGACCGATGCTCGCCCTCGGACATCGTCGGGCCGCAGCGGCTGCATCCGCCGCCGGTGCAGCTGGAGGGGCTGCCCGCCGTCGATGCGGTGGTGATCAGCCATGACCACTACGACCACCTGGACATCGATACGGTGGCCGCGCTGGCCCGCACCCAGCGGGCCCCGTTCTTCGTGCCGCTCGGCGTCGGTGCCCACCTGCGCGCGTGGGGCATCCCGGAGCACCGCATCGTCGAGCTCGACTGGCATCAGAGCCAGCAGGTCGACCAGTTGACCATCACTTGCATGCCGGCGCGGCATTTTTCGGGCCGCTTCCTGGACCGCAACACCACGCTGTGGGCGTCGTGGGCCTTCGCCGGGCCGAACCATCGGGCGTATTTCGGCGGGGACACCGGCTACACCAAGAGCTTCGCGCACATCGGCGAAGAGCACGGACCGTTCGACCTGACCCTGCTGCCCATCGGTGCCTACAACTCGGCGTGGCCGGACGTGCACATGAACCCCGAGGAGGCGGTGCGGGCACACCTGGATCTCACCGACGCCGGCCTGCTGGTCCCGATCCACTGGGGCACCTTCCGGCTGGCCCCGCACCCGTGGGCCGAGCCGGTGGAACGCCTGCTCGTCGCCGCGGGAACGGAACAAGTCAATGTGGCCGTCCCCGCCCCCGGGCAACGCGTCGATCCCGCGGCGGTGAAATCGAATCCCTGGTGGCGGCTCTGATTCGGGGGCCCGGCGACCTCCCCAGGCTAAGGTTCGGCCATGACGAAACGCGCGGCCGCGGCCGCCGCCGCGGTGCTGCTCGGCTTGACCGGATGCGGGCCCGCGCAGCCGGCATCCAGCCCACCCGCGCTCTCTGACGCGCCGCCCAACGAGGTGTCCGGCCTGGCGATCCCCGCCGGCCGCATCGACGACGCCGTCGCAAAGGTCGACGGCCTGGTCGGCGACCTGATGAAGGCCACCGGCGTCCCCGGGATGGCCGTGGCGATCGTCCACGGCGGGAAAGTGCTATACGCCAAGGGTTTCGGACTCAGAGACGCCAGCAGGGGGCAGGGGCAGGACAACAAGGTGGACGCCGACACCGTCTTCCAGTTGGCCTCGGTCTCCAAATCGGTCGGCGCTACGGTGGTCGCGCACGAAGTCAGCGACCACGTCGTCGCATGGGACACCCCGGTCACGTCCAGGCTGCCGTGGTTCGCGCTGAGCGATCCGTACGTCACCGGCCACGTGACCGTCGGCGACCTGTACTCGCACCGTTCCGGGCTGCCCGATCACGCCGGTGACAAACTCGAAGACCTCGGCTACGACCGTCGCCAGACCCTCGAGCGGCTGAAGTACCTGCCGCTGGCCCCTTTTCGGGCCAGCTACGCCTACACCAACTACGGCGTGACCGCCGCGGCCGAGGCGGTGGCCGCCGCGGCGGGCAAATCGTGGGAGGACCTGTCGGACGAGGTGCTCTACCGCCCGCTGGGAATGACGTCGACCAGTTCGCGCTTCGCCGACTTCGTCGCGCGGCCCGACCGCGCGGTCAACCACATCAAGGTCGCCGACAAGTGGGAGCCCCGATTCCAGCGCGATCCCGACCCCCAGTCGCCGGCCGGGGGCGTGAGTTCGTCGGTGAACGACATGGCCCGTTGGCTGATGATGTTGCTGGGCAACGGAACCTACAACGGACAGCGGGTCGCGTCGGCGGAGGCCTTGCTGCCGGCCATCAGCCCGCAGACGGTGTCGGCGCCCGCGTCGACGCCCAAGGGGCGCTCGGGTTTCTACGGATACGGCTTCAACGCGTCGGTGGACTCCTCGGGGCGCACCGAGTACAGCCATTCCGGCGCTTTCGATTTGGGCGCGGCGACCAACTTCGTGGTGCTGCCCTCCGAAGACCTGGGCATCGTCGCGCTGACGAACGGCGCCCCCTACGGCATCCCCGAAACCCTGACCGCCCAGTTCATGGACCTCGTGCAACACGGCCAGATTCGCGAGGATTGGGCCGCCCTCTACAAGAAGGCGATCGGCTGGCTGAACAATCCGGAGGGTTCGCTGGTGGGCAAGCAGCCACCCGCCAACCCCGGCCCGGCCAAACCGCTGGGCGACTACGTGGGCGTCTACGCCAGCGACTACTGGGGCCCGGCCATCGTCACCGAACGCGACGGCGCCCTGCAACTGGCGATGGGACCGAAGAACCGGACGGTCGCCCTGACGCACTGGGACGGCGACACCTTCACCTTCGGTCTGACCGACGAAAACGCCCCGCCCGGAACGATTTCCAAGGCCGTGTTCGCCGGGAACGCCCTGAACCTGGAGTACTACGACTCGGACAAGTTGGGAACGTTCACCCGATGATCGCCGGCCTGACCGATGCCGAGGTGGCGCAGCGGGTCGCCGAGGGCAAGAGCAACGCGGTCCGCGAACGCGCCACCCGCAGCATCGCGGACATCGTGCGGGCCAACGTCTTCACCCGGATCAACGCGATCCTGGGGGTGTTGCTGCTGATCGTGCTGGCGACGGGTTCGCTGATCAACGGGATGTTCGGCCTGCTCATCGTCGCCAACAGCGTCGTCGGCATGGTCCAGGAAATCCGCGCCAAGCAGACGCTGGACGCCCTGGCGATCGTCGGGCAGGCGAAACCGTTGGTGCGCAGGCAATCCGGGACCAGCACCCGCTCGCCCGCCGAGGTGGTGCTCGACGACATCATCGAGCTCGGCCCGGGCGACCAGATCGTCGTCGACGGCCAGGTCGTCGAGGAGACGAACCTGGAGGTCGACGAGTCGCTGCTGACCGGCGAGGCGGACCCGATCGGCAAGGCCACCGGCGACCCCGTGATGTCGGGCAGCTTCGTCGTCGCCGGAACGGGTGCCTACCGCGCCACGAAGGTCGGGCCGGAGGCGTATGCCGCCAAGCTCGCCGAGGAGGCCAGCAAGTTCACCCTCGTCAAATCCGAACTGCGCAACGGCATCAACCGCATCCTGCAGTTCATCACCTACCTGTTGGTGCCCGCCGGTCTGCTGACGATCTACACCCAGTTGTTCACCACGCACACGGGCTGGCGGCAGTCCGTGCTGCGGACGGTGGGCGCCCTGGTGCCGATGGTGCCCGAAGGCCTGGTCCTACTGACGTCGGTCGCGTTCGCCGTCGGGGTGGTCCGGCTGGGCCAGCGCCGGTGCCTGGTCCAGGAGCTGCCCGCCATCGAGGGGCTGGCCCGGGTCGACGTGGTGTGCGCGGACAAGACCGGCACCCTGACCGAAAACGGCATGCGCGTGGCGGGCGTCGAGGAATTCGAAGCGGCACAGCGCAACCGCGTCGCCGACGCCCTCGCGGCGCTGGCCGCCGCCGACCCGCGCCCGAACGCCAGCATGCAGGCGATCGCCGAGACCTACCAGCGGCCACCCGGCTGGACCGCCACGGCGACAGCGCCGTTCAAGTCGTCCACCAAGTGGAGCGGGGTGTCCTACGCCGAGCACGGCAACTGGGTGATCGGGGCGCCCGACGTGCTGCTCGATCCGGCGTCGGCGGCCGCCGGGCAGGCCGAGCGGATCGGCGCGCAGGGGCTGCGGGTCCTGTTGCTCGGCACCGGCGACGTGCCCGTCGACCACCCGGACGCCCCGGGCAGCGTCACCCCCGCCGCGTTGGTGGTCCTCGAACAACGGGTGCGTCCGGACGCGGCGGAAACACTGGATTATTTTGCCGAGCAAGGGGTTTCGGTCAAGGTGATCTCCGGCGACAACGCGGTGTCGGTCGGTGCCGTCGCCGACAAGCTCGGGCTGCGCGGCGAGACGATGGACGCGCGCAACCTACCGTCGGAGCCCCCGCAACTGGCCGACGCGCTGGACGCCTACACCACCTTCGGCCGGGTGCGACCCGACCAGAAGCGCGCGATCGTGCATGCCCTGCAATCGCACGGGCATACCGTCGCGATGACCGGCGACGGCGTGAACGACGTGCTGGCCCTCAAGGACGCCGACATCGGCGTCGCGATGGGCGCCGGCAGCCCGGCGTCGCGTGCGGTCGCGCAGATCGTGTTGCTGGACAACAGGTTTGCCACCCTGCCGTACGTGGTCGCGGAGGGCAGGCGGGTGATCGGCAACATCGAGCGGGTCGCCAACCTGTTTCTGACCAAGACGGTCTACTCGGTGCTGCTGGCGCTGCTGGTGGGCATCGAATGCCTGTTTTCCAAGGTGATCAAGGCCGATCCCTTGCTCTACCCGTTCCAGCCGATCCACGTCACCATCGCGGCGTGGTTCACCATCGGGATCCCGTCGTTCATCTTGTCGCTCGCCCCCAACAACGAACGCGCCAACCCCGGCTTCGTGCGGCGGGTGCTGAGCTCGGCGCTGCCCTCGGGGCTGATCGTCGGCACCGCGACGTTCGCGTCGTACCTGTTGGCCTACCACGGCCGGCACGCGACGTTCCAGCAACAGGAGCAGGCGTCGACCGCGGCCCTGATCACGCTGCTGATGACCGCGCTGTGGGTGCTCGCGGTGGTGGCCCGCCCCTACCAGTGGTGGCGGGTCGCGTTGGTCATCGGTTCCGGGCTGGCCTACGTGGTGATCTTCAGCATCCCGCTGGCCCGCAAGGCGTTCCTGCTGGACCCCTCGAACATCGCGATGACGTCGACCGCCGTCGGGATCGGTGTGCTGGGCGCCGCCGCCGTGGAGGCGATGTGGTGGATCCGGGCCCGGATGCTGGGCGTACAGCCGCGGTTGTGGCGCTGACCACCGGCGAGCGCGGACCCGAAGGGTTAGTAGGATTTCGGCGGGGAAAGGACGGGGTACATGGGATTCCTGGACAAGGCCAAAGAGCTGCTGTCGCAGAACGCCGACAAGGTCGAGACGGTCATCGACAAGGCCGGCGAATTCGTCGACGACAAGACGCAGGGCAAGTACTCCGACACCATCCACAAAGTGCAAGACGAGGTCAAGAAGGCGGCCGAATCCGCAAAAGGCGACAACGAGAACTGAGCTCATGGCGAAACTCTCCGGATCCATCGACGTCCCGCTGCCCCCCGAGGTGGCCTGGAAGCATGCCTCGGACCTGTCCCGGTACAAGGACTGGCTGACCATTCACCGGGTGTGGCGCAGCAAACTGCCCGACGACATCGACAAGGGCACGGTCGTGGAGTCGATCGTCGAAGTCAAGGGCATGTACAACCGGATCAAGTGGACGGTGGTGCGGTACAAGCCGCCGGAGGGCATGACCCTCAACGGTGACGGCGTCGGTGGCGTCAAGGTCAAGCTGATGGCCAAAGTCCAGCCCGCGCAGGAGGGCTCCATCGTCAGCTTCGACGTGCACCTCGGCGGCCCGGCGCTGTTCGGGCCGATCGGCATGATCGTCGCGGCCGCGCTGCGCGGCGACATCGACGCGTCGCTGCAGAACTTCGTGACGGTGTTCACCAGGCCCGACCCGGGCATGAATGGACACGGCGGCGTTGGCCACTGATCGCCGCGATCGCCGCTCCCCGGTCGGCTAATCTCGCTTACATGACTCTGCGCCCGGGTTGGCTGGTGGCGCTGTTCGCGGTGGTGATCTCGGCCAGCGCGTGGCTGCCCTGGTTGACGACGGCGGTCAACGGCGGGGGCTGGGCCAACGCCATCGGGGGCGCGCACGGCAACCTCGAACTTCCCCGCGGTTTCGGCGCCGGCCAGCTGATCGTCTTGCTGTCCTCGGCGCTGCTGGTGACCGGGGCGATGGTCGGCCGTGGCCTGTCGGTGCGGCTCGCTTCGGTTGGCGCACTTCTGATTTCGCTGCTGATCGTCGCGCTCACGGTGTGGTACTACAAGCTCAACGTCAATCCGCCGGTCTCGGCGCAGTATGGCTTTTACGTGGGCGCGGTGGCGGAGGCCGGGGCGGTGGTGTGCTCGACCGCGGCGGTAGTCGCGGCCCTGGTTTCGGGTCGGTCCGGGCGCTAGTTCGACGGGAACTCGTGCGTGCCCGAGGCGGCGCTGTCGCTTGGCTCGTTGACGCCGAACACGAAGGGCGCGAACACGATTTCGCGGCCATCGGGGTCGCGGTAGGTGACCGCGCCCGTCGCCTCCCAGTACGGGTGCTGCTCGGTGGGTTCCAGGCCGGCCTCCTGCAGCCGCGCGATCGCCGCCTGCTGCGCCTGCCGGTCGGGGAAGTACAGGCACAGCTGTTCGTGATGGTCCACCGCGACGGGTTCGGTGGACTCCACGATCTCCAGCGTCAGGTTCCAGCTGGGCAGGCCGAAGATCGCGCCGTTGCTGCCGTAGCTTTCGCCGAACGTCTCGAACAGCGGCAGCCCCACGAGCTCACGGTAAAACCGCACGGTCTCTTCGAAGTTGGCCGACCGGCGCGCGAAACGGATGCCGCCGATCGAGGCCAGCTGCGCCGGCCAGTGCGTGCGGTGGCGCCGGTGCTCGTCCATCACAGCCCCACCGCGCTCGCCGCCGACTCCGCGGTATCCCAGCGCCGCAGCTGCGCGCCGGGCGCCCACGTCGAATGGGTTCCGCTGGAAATGCGTTCCGGCAGTTGGAGTTTGCACACCGGCCCGTCTTCGAGCCGGGCCGCGTCGAAGATCACGCAGTAGGAGGCGTCGGCGTTCATGTCGGTGGTGAGGGTGACCAGATAACCGTCATCCTCGCCGGTGGCGCCGACGCGTGGCGCCATCGCCGTTTCACTTCCGTAGACCCCGTCGCCGAAGGAGAACGCCTGCTGGCTTCCGGTGCGCAGGTCGTGTTTGACCAAACCGTCGAACAGGAACCAGCCCGGCTTGCCGGTGGCGGCATAGGCGTAGCGGTAGTCGCCGGCGGCGTAATCGGGGTTGATGGTGCCGAATTCGGTGATCGACTCCGACAACCGCTCTTCGCGCACGGCACCGGTGGCGAGGTTGAAACGCCACCGGTGCAGCCGCGACTGCAGGCGGTCCAACGCGAGGAAGCGAAACAGCCTGTCCCACTTCGATCCACCGGTGTCGGCGGGGGAGGGATCGTCCTCGAAGAAACCGTCGAGCACAATCTCGTCGCCCTCCTCGTAGGCGTTGACGAAGTGCAGCACGAACGTCGGGTCCGCCTCGAACCAACGGATCTCGTCGGTGCCGCCGCGGCGAGGCAGGATCGCGAAACGGGACGGGATGTCGGGGTAGAACCGCGGCGCGTGCACGTCCTGCTCGAGCAGCCTGGGGTCCCAGAACAGCGGAAAGTCGTTGAGAATCACGTAGTTTTCGGTGAACGCCATGTCGTGCGGTAGGCGGGGCCCGGGCAGCGGGATGTCGACGTAGTGGACCAGCTCGTTGTTCTGGTCGACGACGCCGTAGCGCATGTACGGGTCCCGCTTGCTGTAGTTGAAGAACAGCAATTCGCCGGTTTTGCCGTCGACCTTCGGGTGCGCGGACACCCCCCAATCGGTCGGGAAGCGCCCGTTCCAGCTCTCCTTGCCCAGGTTCTCGCCGGAGTATGGGTTGACGCGATACAGGTCGCCGCATTGGTAGAAGCTGGTCAGCGCGACGCCCCGGTGCACGATGACGTCGGTGCTCGACGCGTCCTTCATCAAGGTGCGGGCGCCCCAGCCCTCGTCACGCTTGGCCAGTTGCACCGGCTCGGCCAGCCCCGGCCACAGCGGTTCGCCGGCCTCGTTCTCCGCCAGAAACCCGTCCGTGCGGACAAAACGGTTGCGGTAGAAGGCTTTTCCGTCGCGGAAGCCGACCATGTGCAGCATGGCGTCGCCGTCGAACGGGTGATAGGTCTTCAGCGCCGGGTGCAGCGGGTTCTCGGTGTTGCGCAGATAGATGCCGTCCAGGTCGCGCGGGAGTTCGCCCTGCACGGCGGTGAGGTCGTCGGCGTCCCACTCGGTGGTCTGCGGGCGCCAGGGCCCGGTCCGGTACGGGTGGTCGTCGTCCTCGGGCAGCGTGGACAGGAACTTGCCGACGATCTCGACGTCCATGTCAGGCCCCCTCCGCCGCGCTGACAACAAAGCTCACGGTCGTTGCGGTGCTGCCGCCGAAATTGAGGGTGCCGAACGTGTTGGCCCCCTCCACCTGATAGTCGCCGGCCGCACCGCTGACCTGCTTGGCCGCATCGAGCAGCATGCGCACGCCCGAGGCCCCGACCGGGTGGCCGCCGCCGATCAGCCCGCCGCTGGGGTTGATGGGAAGCCGGCCGCCGATCTCGATCTCACCGTTTTCGATGGCCTTCCAGGACTCGCCGGGGCCGGTCAGCCCGATGTGGTCGATGGCCAGGTACTCGCTGGGGGTGAAGCAGTCGTGCACCTCGTACCCGTCGAGGTCCTCGAGGGTCAGCCGCGCGCGCCGCAACGCGTCGTGCGCCGCCGCCCGCACGTGCGGAAGGACGTATGGGTCGTCCGCCGCCCTGTCCAGTTTCTGTCGCAGTCCAAGCCCTACCGTGCGGTGCCCCCAGCCGTCGATGCGGCCGATGGGTCGCGCGTCGGGATGGTCGCGCAGGTAGGCATCGCCGACCAAGACCAATCCCGCTGCCCCGTCGGTCATTTGGCTGCAGTCGTAGCGTCGCAGTCGGCCCTCGGTGACGGGGTTCGTCGCGTCGTCGTCGGTGATGCGGTCGGGGACGGTCCACGCGCGGGTCTGGGCGTTGGGGTTGCGCCGGGCGTTGGCGAAGTTCAGCTGCGCGATGGCCCGCAGGTGCGCGTCGTCCAGGCCGTAGCGCCGGTCGTACTCGTCGGCGACCTCAGCGAACATCGACGGCCACAGGTACCGCGCGCCGGCTCCCTCGTGTCCCGTCCATGCGGCGGCACCCAGGTGTTGGGCGGCGGTGTCACCGGGCACGGTCTTCTCGAGTTCGATCCCCACCACCAGTGCCGTGCCATAGGCGCCCGACCGCAGATCGGCCATCGCCGCCAGCGTCGCGACGCTGCCCGACGCGCACGCCGCCTCGTGCCGGGACGCCGGCGTGTCCCAGAGGTCGGCGCACACCGTGGCCGGCATCGCCCCGAGGTGGCCCTGGCTTGCGAACATCTCGCCGAAGGCGTTCGCTACGTGCACCACCTCGATGTCGGCGGCGTTCACCTTCGCCGAGGCGAGCGTCCCCTCGACGACCTCGGCGGTCAGGGCGGCGAAGTCGCGGCCCTCCTTGGTGAGGTTGCGAGCGAAATCGGTTTGCCAACCGCCCAGGATCCACACGCTTGACGAGCCATCCATACGCCGCACGGTACTCCTGGATCGCCCCGTGGTTCAGGCGTATCCGCGAGCGGTCGAGGGGAAGGGTTCGCCAAAAAGAGGGCGGCCCCGTCGGCTCTCGGGCTGAACCGACGGGACCTAGGCGAACGCGAAGGCCGGCCGACGCGTGCGCCTCTCATGGAACATTGCCCCGTACGGCCGTACACAAACATGCGGACACAACCTCGTTCGGCGCCGGGGTTCAGGCGGCCCCCTCCACGAGTTCGGTGGGCTCCGGGCCCGCCTTCGGGTGGTGGGCGTCGGCGAGGTCGATCGCGGCCAGGTCGACGCCCTTCGTCTCGGCCGCGGCCAGGACGGCCAGCGCGCTGACCGCGGCGGTCGCCGCCAGATACCAGGCGATGGGCACCGCGGATCTGTAGGTCTCGAGCAGGCGAACCGCGATGATCGGCGCCAGCGAGCCCGCCACTATCGATGTCACCTGGTAGCCCAGCGATACCCCCGAATACCGCATCCGGGTCGGGAACATCTCGGCCATCGCCGCCGGCTGGACCGCGTACATGAGCCCATGAAACACGAGTCCAATTACGATCGCGGACAGGATGATCGCGTGGTGTCCGCTGTCCATCATCGGGAAGGCGAAGAAACCCCAGCTGCATGCTGCGAGGGCGCCGACGAAATAGATTGGGCGCCTACCGAATCGGTCGCTGAGGCTGCCGGCGAGCGGAATGACCACAAAGTGCACGGCGTGCGCGGCCAGCAGCCACCACAGGATGGCCTTGGTGTCGGCGTGCACGTGCACCTTGAGATAGGTGATGGAGAAGGTGACCACCAGGTAGTACATGGTGTTTTCGCCCAGCCGCATGCCCATGGCGGTGAAAACGCCGCGTGGGTAACGCTTCACCACCTCGACAACGCCGAACCGGTTGGCAACGAGGGCTTGGGGTTGTTCTTGCGCCTCGTAGAAGATCGGTGCGTCCGTCACTTTGGTGCGGATGTAGTAACCGATCAGAACGACGACCGCGGAAAGCCAGAAGCCGACGCGCCAACCCCAGCTCAGGAACGCCGCGTCGGGCAGCGTCGAGGTGAGCACCAGCAGCACCACGGTCGCCAGCATGTTGCCGCCCGGCACGCCGGCCTGCGGCCAGCTCGCGCAGAAACCGCGGCTGGCCCTGGGGCTGTGCTCGGCGACCAGGAGGACGGCCCCGCCCCATTCGCCGCCGACGGCGAAGCCCTGGACGAAGCGGAGCACCACCAGCAGCGTGGGGGCCCAGTAGCCGATCTGGGCGTAGGTGGGCAGGCAGCCCATGGCGAAGGTGGCGACGCCGACCAGCAGCAGGCTGAGCTGCAGCAGCTTCTTGCGCCCGAGGCGGTCACCGAGCTGGCCGAAGACGATGCCACCGAGCGGACGGGCGGCGAAGCCGACCGCATAGGTCACGAACGCGGCCAGGATCGCGTCGAGTTCGTTGCCGCCGCGCGGGAAGAACACCTTGCTGAAGACCAGGGTGGCCGCGGTCCCGTAGAGGAAGAATTCGTACCATTCCACGACCGTGCCGGCCATGGACGCGGCGACCACCCGGCGAAGATACGCCTGGCCTCCGAACGGCTTGTCCTGCACGGCATCACGCATCGGTCGCCCTCCTTGGCGGGCCGCGAGGCCTACGTCGGCGTTTGCCGAACCCGGCCAACGACGGGAGCGTACTCGGCCCCGGTGCTGACCGCACGGGGTCCCGACGGGCTTCGGGCCTTCGTTGCGGCGCCCGCCTTGCAGCGATAACGCGGGGGACCGGCGCGGGAAACCGGCTCGGCGCCCGCCTTGCAGCGACAACGCGGGGGACCGGCGCAGGAAACCGGCTCGATGCGGGCTGTCTGCGCAAACAAGACTGGAGCAAACCGGCCGACGGCGGGATCGGCCTCGTTGCGACACGGTCACGGAAACGTACCTATCGTCGCATCACTAGTCACAACAGCCGCGCTGATCACTATCGTCACATGAGCCAACTGCGGACGTCAATGCGGTGTACCGCCGCTCGAAAGGTGTTACATGTCGGCGATTCTTCGAAGTGTGTCGCTCTCGATGGCGTCGGCGGCCGCGGTCGGGCTCGTCTACGTGGTCGGCCCGGCGCCGTCGGCGAACGCCACCCCCTGCGGCGCCCCGGAAGCCAACATCGACCCACCGGCCGCGCAGCCCGCGGTGCCCGCACCGCAACCGGTGGTCCAGCCGCCGACCGGCCGCAGGCCGTCCCACACCAATGACCAGGCGCCCCTGCCCAGGCTGGGCCCGCTGATCTCCCAGTTCCTCAAACCGACGACTCCCGGTCGCCAGGTCGCCCCGATGCGGCCGCAGGCCGAGGTCCTGCCACCCGGACCGAACCAGCCCGCCCCCGGTCTGCCGCAGCCGCCGAACGCCGGTCAGCTGCAGCCCAACGCCGCCCCGGTCCCGCCGCCGCAGCCGGCGCCGGCACCGCCGCCCTCCATCGCGGGGGCGCCGACGTCGCTCGTCGACTGGGTGACCGGCCCCGACGGCCCGAACAAGACCCTGCAACGCTTCAGCATCTCGGGTACCGACCTCGGGATCGCTTGGGACAACGGCGATCCCGCGAACCGCCAGGTCCTGATGGCCTTCGGCGACACCTTCGGCTATTGCAAGGTCAAGGGCCAGCAGTGGCGATACAACACCCTGTTCCGCAGCTCGGACCATGACCTATCGCACGGGATCCACATCGCTGACGGCATCCCCAACGACCGCTACTCCGGTTCGCCGGTGTGGGCGACGAGCCTGTCCAAGCAGGTGGTCAACACCATCCACAAGGCGGCGCACGAGACGGGGATCATCCCGACCGCCGGCATCTCGATCGGCCGGACGCAGTACATGAGCTACATGTCCATCCGGCAGTGGGGCCGTGACGGCGAATGGAGCACGAACTACTCGGCGATCGCCAGGTCCAACGACAACGGCCAGAACTGGGGGATCTTCCCCACCTCGATCCGTACGGCCTCCCCGGACGCCATCCCGGGAGCCGGGTACACCCCCGGCAACGAGAACTTCCAGATGGGCGCCTTCATGAAGGGCAACGACGGTTACCTGTATCAGTTCGGCACCCCGTCCGGGCGCGGCGGCGCGGCGTTCCTGTCGCGCGTGCCCCCGGGGCAGCTGCCCGACCTGACCAAGTACCAGTACTGGAACGGTGACAACGGCGGCCATTGGGTGCCTAACAACCCGGGGGCGGCGACGCCGATCTTCCCGGGTCCGGTGGGCGAGATGTCGGCGCAGTACAACAACTATCTGAAGCAGTACCTGGTGCTCTACACCAACGGCGGCAGCAACGACGTGGTGGCGCGGACCGCGCCGACGCCGGAGGGACCGTGGAGCCCCGAGCAGCCACTCGTGTCGTCGTTCTCGATGCCCGGCGGCATCTACGCGCCGATGATTCACCCCTGGTCGTCGGGTCGAGACCTGTACTTCAACCTGTCGTTGTGGTCGGCGTACGACGTGATGCTGATGCACACCGTCTTGCCCTAATCGTGACCGTGTCGCACCCCGAATAGTGGGTAAACCAAGCGCACCCTTGATGAAGCGGGGGCGCAGTGAGAGAGGAGATCGAGGATGATCACCTTCCAGAACCCGGCCGCCTCGACCGCCGGCAAGCCGCGGCGGCCGGACATCGAGGTGCGCATCGAGGGTGTGCACCGCAGGGACGGCGCCGTCCGCTTGGGCATCGTGCTCGACGGGCGGATTGCCACCTAGCCAATCGCGTCGCGACCGCCCCTCGGGGCAAGATGTAACGCGTGAGTTGGGCGAAGCGCGAAGGTAGGGCGCTCGCGGATACGACCCTGACGGGCGACGCGTTGCTCGCCGAGCTGGAAGACTATGTCCGCGCGAACAATCCGCTGTTGACCGACGTCCGGCTCGATCGCGCGACCCCCACCGACGAGTACGACACCGGCGCGCAGCCACCGCGACGTTGGTACGAGGTGACTTATCTGGCCGACGACGGTGAGGGTTACGGGATCAGGCCCTGAGTGCCGCCGGGAGGATGTGAACTTGCGACACCATCTGCAGCTGCCGGCACCGTCTACCTGTCACCGTCGGCACCGAAAATAAACCTGTCGGCGATCGCATGCTCGTTGCGAATGGACATCTCCTGGGCGGTGTTGAGCCAGAGTCCCTCGAACCCGGCCGAGTGCATGCCCGCGTGGATGGCGCCGATGTTCCTCAGGTCCTGTGAGGGCAGCTCGCCCCAGCCGTCGTGGTCCTGCCACCGCTCGAAGACCTGCCACTGCGTCTCGGGCACCTCGCCGGGCGCGAAATGCTCCAGCGAGAACATCTCGAACGTGCACCGATTCGGGTCTTCGGCGTCGGGCAACATGCGGTATCCGAGCAGGCAGGACTTCTCGACCAGGATCACCATGGTCGGAAACACATGCCAGTCGCCGTTCCCCGCGAAGTATTGCTCCATCGACATCCGCGGGAAGTCAACGCCTTCGGCGCGGGCGAGTTCCTCGCACATCTGGTGGTACAGAACAAACGGTGGGATGTCGCCGGGCTCCATCGCGGCCAGCTTTTGCGCGGCCCGGTAGTCTCGCTCGGTGACCAGCGACCCGACCTCGAGGTATTGGTATTTCATCGAATTCGCGAACACCTCGGGTCGCGCCGCCTGCTCCTGGCGACCCTTGTCGCGGCCGGCATGCTCGGGACGCTGCGTGTAGACAAACCGCGAGTGGTTTTTATAGGTGATGGTCGGGGTGTAGGGAGCGTAGACGTATTCCTGCGGCGCTGCGGGCTCCGCAGACGGCCGCGGGCCCTGCGCCGATCGCATCGTCTGCGGATGGGTCCCGGGCGTGTGATAGCCCTCGATGAAAGCGTCGATGACGGTCTTGTAGTTCGCCGGCAGGAATGTGCGCTTGCGCCAGCGGTAGCGCATGTCCTGCAACCGAAATGGCGCCAGCGCGGTCGGCAGCGGGTCCAGCCACTCGAGCAGATCCGGCGGGTCCTCGGCCATGCTCACGAACACCCAGCCACCCCACGTCCCCACCGCGACGGGACGCAGGCCCCACTGCTGGCGGGGGCGCGGTGCGAATTCGTCGCGACATGGGACGAAGGAGGACCGGCCGTCCAATTCATAACGCCAGCCATGGAATTCGCAGCGCAGCTCTTTGTTGGCCGAGCAACCGCTGCCGCGGACGACTTTCATGCCGCGGTGGGCGCAGGTGTTGTGGAATGCCTTGATGCTGCCGTCCTTCTGGCGCACCACGGCGATGGACTGCCGCCCGATCGTGTACTCGTAGAAGCAGCCGGCGTCCGGGACTTCTTCTTCGCGACACGCGGGCTGCCACACCCGGGTGAACAATCGCTCGAGCTCGAGGTTCAGGAATTCCGGGTCGATGTACCGGCTCTTGGGCACGAAAGTCTCACCGCAGGCGAACTTTTGGGGCACGCATTCGGTGGCAAGCTCGGTCATTGTCAGGCTCTTCGGTCGGCTCAGCTGGACGGTGGCTTGTCAAAGATGTTCGGATATAGCACGGCTTCCTTGAACGACGTTTCGATCTCGGCGAAGGCGGTGGGGATATCCCAGGTTCCCGACGCCGACACGATCTCGCGTTCGACGACCGGATTGGACATCAGGCTGATCCGCCCGTTGCCGGCGAAGATCACGCGCCGGTTGAGCCAGTCGGACTGCTCGCTGGCCAGATACACGACCGGCGGCACGCAATTCTTCGGCGAAAGGCGAACGTTCGAGTCCGAGTAGTCCATGCTGCCGCCGCCCTTGATGCCCTGCGTCATCCGGGTGCCCGCGATCGGCGCAACGGCGTTGCAGCGCACCCCGTAGTTGCGCAGCGCGTTGGCGCACGAGAAGGTCAGGCCGACGATGCCCATCTTGGCCGCGGCGTAGTTCGGCTGGCTCGGCGCGCCCTGCAAGCCCGACATGGATGTGAAGGTGATCAGCCGGTACTGCCCGCCCCGGTTCTCCCGCCACCAGGCGGCCGCGTGGCGCGTGACGTTGAACGTTCCCTTGAGGTGCACGGACACCACCGCGTCCCAGTCCTGCTCGCTCATCTTGAAGACCATGCCGTCGCGAAGGATCCCCGCGGCGTTCACCACGACGTCCAGGCCGCCGAGCGTCTCGGCGGCGCGGCCGATGAGATCCGCGCACGCGGCGAAGTCGGTGATGTCGGTGGTATCGGCGAATGCCTTGCCGCCACGGCTCGTTATCGCCGCCGCGACGCTTTCGGCCGGACCGGAGTCGTGTCCGGTCCCGTCCACGCCGACGCCCGCATCGGAGACCAGGACCGTCGCGCCCTCGGCGGCCAAGCCCTCGGCCACCGCGGCGCCGATTCCCCGCCCGGCCCCCGTCACCAACGCGGTCCGTCCGTCCAACACACCCATCGTCATCCAACTCCTCGTGGCCTCGCGTCAAAGACGAGCATACAGAACATCCATACAATATCTGTATAGCTGTTTAGTGGGCTATTCGAATCCCCACTCCGCATAGCGGCGCTCCAGCTCGGCCATCGCCTCCCGGCCGCCGCGGGTACTGCGTTCCTTCATGAAGTTGAACTCGTCGTCGCGCCACACGAGGTTGCTGAACACCGTGTGGCCCATGGGAACCCAGTCTCCGAACTGCGCCATCCCGACGGCGTGCCAGAACGCGATCAGGGCGTGCTTTCCCACCATCAGCCCGTCGGCCGAGTGGTGGGCGATGGCGCGGGCATACCGCAACGCTTCGTCGCGGAGCCGCTCGGCCGGCGTCACCGACGCGGCCACCCCCCAGTCGCGTAGTTCGGTTGCGGTGACCTTGCGGCCGGTGATCATCGCCTCATAGCCGCGGTTGGGCCCCAGCTTGAGCAGCGCGAGCGGCATGGCGGTGGAGAAGCCCGCGAACCCGATCCGCGCCTGGGGGCGGGCGAGGTACATGTCATCGGAGACGAGCAGAATGTCGGCGGCCAGGGCCAGATTCATCCCGGCGCCCAGCGTGGCACCCTGGCAGCCGGCGATCACCGTCTTCGGAAACTCCAGCCAGTTGGTCAAGTGCCGGTGCAGGCGCCGGGCGTTGGCCAGGCGAGCGGTCTGCGGCAGTCGCTCGCCCTTGCGCAGTCCCGCCTCTTCCACCGGGAGCCGGCGCACGTCGTCACCGCTACAGAAGTCCTTGCCCTCGGCCAACAGCAGGACGACCTTGACCTGATCGTCGTCTTCCGCGCGGTCGAGTCGGTCCTTGAAGAGTTGATGCATTCCGGGCGACAGGATGGCGTTGCGCCGGTCGGGCCGGTTGATGGTGATCTGCGCGATGTGCGGTTCAACAACCTCATAGCGGACCCAGTCCTCATCGACCTCGAATTCGCCCTGAGCGGTGGCGTCGGTGCCCATACGCCCTCCTTCGCGATCGACGGTACATAAGTACACTAGTCGATCAACTGTCACATCTGGTGATACCGTCAGCGAATGCCAACATTCACGGTCACCAAGCGGCTCGCCGCGCCACCGGACACGGTTTGGGCCGTTCTCGCCGACTTCGGCAACGTCGACTGGATCCCCGGACCCAGCGACGTCCGGGTCGAGGGCGAAGGGCCCGGCATGCGGCGGTTCATCGCCGCGAGCACCGAGAAGCCGGTCATCGAGACCCTCATCTGGATCAAGCCCGACGAGCGCGCACTGTCGTACGAGATCGCCAACAATCCGATGCCGGTCAGCCGCTTCGTAGCGGTGAACACCGTAAGCGGGAGCGCGGATGCCGCCGGGGAATCAATCGTGGTCTGGGACATCGACTATGAGCCCATCGGTGACGATGCCGCCGCACGCGATGCCATGGAGTCGGTGTACGGCTTGATGGCGGGCTGGGTGCAGGACTTCGCGTTAGCCCGCAAACCCTAATGGAACACTTAGACAGAAACTGTCTATTAGTTTAGGATTCTTCAGGTGATTGATCCTCTCGATCTGGTACTCATCAGCGTCGACGACCACACCGTGGAACCGCCCGACATGTTCGTCGGCCGGGTGCCCAGTCGCTACGCCGAGGACGCCCCGCGCATCGTCGAGGACGCCGACGGCGTGTGTTTCTGGGTGTACGACGGTTTGCAGCTGCCGAACATCGGGCTCAACGCGGTCGCGGGTCGGCCCAACGACGAATGGGGATTCGAGCCGTCACGGTTCAGTGACATGCGGGCCGGGTGCTACGACGTGGACGCGCGGGTCAGCGACATGGACGCGTCGGGTGTCCTTGCGTCACTGTGTTTCCCGTCATTCCCCACCATCTCGGGCGCGCTGTTCACGTACCGCGGCGACCGCGACGTGTCGGAGGCGATGGTGCGTGCCTACAACGACTGGCACATCGAGGACTGGTGCGGCCGGCATCCCGACCGGTTCATCCCGATGGGGATCCTGCCGTTGTGGGACCCGGCCCTGGCCGCCGGCGAGGTGCGGCGCCTGGCGGGGCGGGGCTGTCGCGCGGTGACGGCGCCTCAGCACATCGGCAATTACGGGCAGCCCCCCTGGCAGGATTCGCACTGGGACCCACTGTGGGAGGCGCTGTGCGAGGAAAACACCGTGGTGAACATCCACATCGGGACGGGCGGCGGGATGCCGGTGCCGTCCGACCTGACCACCTACCTCGCGTACAACGCGATGATCCCCCTGGACACCCAGCGGTTCACCGCCGATCTGTTGTTCTCCCCGGTGCTAACCAAGTTTCCGTCCATCAAGTTCTCGCTGTCCGAAGGCGGCATCGGCTGGATCCCATTCCTGTTGGAGCGCTTCGAGGACATCTACTCGCGCCAACGTGCGTGGACCGGCGACGACCTCGGCGCCGGGCTGACCCCGACGGACGTCTACCGCCGCAACTTCATGTCGTGCTTCATCCGCGACCGGGTCGGCATCGAGATGCGGGAGCGCATCGGGGTGGAGACCATATGCTGGGAGATGGATTACCCGCACTCGGACAGCAGCTGGCCGGATGCCCCCGAGCAGCTCGCCGCCCAGCTGGAGGGCTGCACGCCCGACGAGGTGGAGGCCATAACCTGGCGTAATGCGGCTCGCGCCTTCGGCTACACCGGCGTCGAGCGACGTGGCAGGGAAAACTGCACCGTCGCGGCGCTGCGGGGAAGGATCGCCGGCCTTGATCTCTCGGCGCCGAAGGTGGATGCCGGACGCGCACCGAAAGCCGGCGCCACGGCAATCACCTACGGCGACATGAAGGTACGGATGGCGTCGATCCTTCGCGGTGGGGCGTGACCGAACCGGATTACGGGGTCGTCCTCACCGAGCCCGATCGGCAGTTCCGCGACGAGGTCCGCGCCTTCGTGGCATCGGCACTGACGGACGACGTTCGGGGCTCCAGCCGCGCCGAGGCTGACCGGCTGCACCGAATGCTGCTGTGGCAGAGCCGGCTTCACGACGCCGGCCTCGCCGCGATCTCCTGGCCCGTGCAGTTCGGCGGTCGCGCCGCCACCCCCGTGCAACAGCTCATCTTCAACGCCGAGATGGCCGCCGCGAACGCCCCGGAGCCCATCAACCGCAGCGCCGTCAATCAGCTCGGCCCCACCATCATTCAGTGGGGTACCGACGAGCAACGCCAACGCTACCTGCCCAAAATCCTTTCGGGCGAGGAAGTCTGGTGCCAGGGCTTCAGCGAGCCCGACGCGGGTAGTGATCTCGCCGCTCTGAAGACCAGGGCCGAGGTTCACGGTGACGAGTTGGTCATCACCGGCCAAAAGATCTGGACGTCCAAGGCCCAGTACGCCGACTGGATCTACATCCTGGCGCGCACCGATCCGGCAGCGGACAAGCATCGAGGAATCAGTTACATCCTTGTGCCCCTTGACACGAGCGGCATCGAGGTGCGCCCGATCCGCCAGATCACCGGGCAGGCGGAGTTCAACGAGGTGTTCTTCGATTCGGTCCGGGTACCGCTCGCGAATGTGCTCGGGCCACTGCACGGCGGTTGGCAGGTCGCCAAATCCACGCTGGGCTACGAGCGGGTGGGCCAGAGCCGCACCCACCGCATCGAACGGCGGCTGGCGATTCTCGTCCGGATGGCGCAGGAGCAGGGGGCGCTGGGACACGAGGGCCGGGGCGGCGACGGCTACGTGGCCGATCGGATCGTCGGGTTCGCCGCGCGAGTAGAGGCGTTGCGTCAAATTGCCGCGCAGGCAACGGCCGCCGGCATCCGGGGTGTCAATCCCGGACCCGAAGCATCGGTGGCCAAGCTGATGACCTCGGAGGTCGACCAGGCGATGGCCGATTTCGCGCTGGAAATCGCCGGAGGCGCCGGAACCCTGGAGCGCGGCTCGGTAGGGGCGACGAAGAATGGCAACGTCGCACAGAGCTACCTGCTGATGCGGGCCGCAACATTCGGCGCGGGCACATCGGAGATTCAGCGCAACGTGATCGCCGAGAAGCTGTTGGGGTTGCCGCGTGACCCCTGATGGCCCGTCGTCGCTGAGCGAACTTGCACGCAGCGCGGCCGAACTCGAGCAGTTGCGGGCGTCGGCCGATGGCGTCCTTCGAAAGGTGTGGTCTGCCAGCTCTTTTCGGAGTCTGCTTGATGGCCCCGGCCCGGTGTTCGACCCGAAGCTGTGGCAGACGATCGTCGAGGCCGGGTGGGCCGACGTCTTGGTTAGCCAGGCCGCCGAGGGCGGAGGGGGCGGGCTCCGTGATCTGTGCGTGCTGGCCGAGGCCGCCGGCGCGGCGTCGGCCCCTGTCCCGCTTGCGATGGCGGCGGCCGCGGGATGGTGCGAGAACCGCTGCGCCGACGGGATCGGTCTGCTGCTACCCGAGCGCGGTGAGCGCACCGCGGCGGGCGTCTCCGGAGTGTGGCCGCTCGTGCCGTTCGGTGCGGTCGCAACCAAGTTGTTGGTCTGCGCGGGCGACGGCGAGTCCGCCGTGCTCGGGGTTGTCGACCCGGCGGAGGCGGGCGTGGTGCGCGAGCCGGTGACGCCCCTGGATCACAATCCCGGCGCACGAATCACGCTGAGCGATACGCCGATTCAGGTCCTTGAGGCTGGGCCGGGTGCGGCCCGCCGCCACGGTGAAGCCGCGCTGCGCGGCCTGATCGGGCGGGTGGCCGAGTTGGTTGGCATTGCGGCGGCCGCCAACGAGGCGGCAACCGAGTACGCGAAGCTGCGCGTCGCGTTCGGCCGCCCGATCGGCGCCTTCCAGGCGATCAAGCACCGCCTGGTCGATCAGCGGTGCGCGATCGAGATCGGGCGGGCGCTCGTCAATCGGGCCGCCGACGCGTGCCAACACGGGCATCCCGAGGCCCCCGCACTGGGCTCCCTCGCTGCCTTCTGGGGCATCGACGCGCTGCGTGCCGTGCCCGAGGGCGCCACCCAGGTATTCGGCGGCATCGCCTACACCTGGGAACACGACGCGCACATCTACCTCCGCCGCGCGGCGAGCGCGGCGGCGAACCTGGGCACCCGCGCCTACCACCGAGAGGTGGCCACGCGGTGGCTGACGGCGCGTCACCCGGGCGACCGAGACCGGGAGAGTGTGACGTGAATCGAGAGGGCGACACGCCTTTCCTATCGGGTGTGCGGGTGCTTCAACTCGGTGACGGAATCGCCGGTTCGGCCGCCACGGCGCTGCTGGCCGGCCTCGGCGCGGAAACGACGAAGGTGGTTGGTGCCTGCCCGCCTCACCGGGGCGGGCCCGTGATCGATACCCCGGCCGGACCGGTCGCGGCGGTGGACCTCACCCTCGATCGCGGCAAGCGCATCGTCGACCCACCGACAAACCTCTCGGCATTCATCGACGAACACGACATCGTGATCGTCGACCACGGCGCCGCCGTCGCACCACCCGCCGCCGAGAACGCGGTTGTCGTGACGGTCAATCCGTTCGGCATTGACGGGCCACGCTCGTCGCAACCCGGCGGCGAGCTCGTCGCGCAGGCCGCCGGCGGCATGCTCGCCACGATCGAGGGGTCGGACGGAGCACCGGTCCCGGCGCCCGGTTATGTCGCGCTGAAGGCGGCGGGAGCCGTAACCGCGCTCGCGGCATTGCATGGCCTCGATCGGCGCAACGACAGCCACGGTTCGGTGCTGGTCGACGTGTCGGTGCAGGAGGCGGTCGCGTTCACCGCTGCGTTGCCGGAATGCGCCCACGTGCTGTACGGGTGTCCCGGGCGGGCGGGCAGCGGCCGTTATCTCGCGCCGTCGGGACTGTTCCCCTGTCGCGACGGAATGGTCCGCATCACGGCGGTCGAGAACCACCAGTGGCGGGGTCTGCTTGCGGCGCTGGGCCATCCGGCCTGGGCCACGGGACTCGACGAACGACAGTCGCGCATCGATCACGCCGATCTGATCAACCGACACGTGGCGGCGTGGGCCGCGACGCGCGACAAAGAAGGCTGTGCGGCCCTGCTTCAGGCCAACGGCGTGCCGTCCACACCGGTGAACACGCCGCAAGAAATTGCGACCTCGCCGCAGTTCGTGTTTCGCGACGCGGTGTCCGCGGCACATCTTGGCGGGGTCGCCCTGTGCCTGCTCGAACCGCCGTGGCTCACCTACGGCGGGGGAGTGGCGGATCGCCGCCGTACCGGTCGTCTGAGCGATTTGCGGGTCGCCGAGCTGACTCACGTCCTGGCCGGGCCGATCATCGGGGCGCTGCTCGGCGCCATGGGAGCACGGGTCTTGCGGCTCGAAGATCCCGAGCGCCTTGACATTTATCGGCGTACCGGCCCCTTCGCCGCGGGGCGGCCCGGCGTCGAACGGGGTGCGTATTTCGCCGTCGCCAACCATTCCAAGCAAAGCCTGTTGATCGATCCGGCTCGCGCGGTGAACGACGTCGCCGCGGCGCTGTCGGACGTTGATGTCCTCATCGAAAACGTCGGTAGCGCGCGACTTGCCAGGCTCAATGTGGAGCCCACCGCCGTGGCAGGTTCGGGCAGACTCGCCGTTCGGGTCTCCGGCTTCGGATCCGACGGGCCCATGGCCGGATATCGCGTCTACGCCAACAACGTTCAGGCTTACGGGGGGCTAGCGGGGCTGACCACGGGCGCGGACGGGTCACCGGCGCGGCTGGGCACGGTGATCGCGGACCCGCTGTCCTCGGTGGTGGCGGCGGCGGTGATCGCCGCGTGGGCGGTCGGGCCCGCGCGTGACACCGGCGCCGTCATCGATCTCTCCATGGCGGAGGTCGTCGCGTCGACCGTGGCCGAGTTCGTCACGGCGGCCTCCGCTTCGGGTAGTTCAGACATCGGCGATGCGGCGCATCGCGGCGTCTACCGCGCCGCCGACGGCCGTTGGGTCGCCGTTGAAATCGCCGAACCCGACGAGTGGAAACGGCTCGCAGAAATCACTGCGGTATCCGATGATTCGCGGCATCCCACGGTGGCCGAGAAGCTGGCGGACCTGGTTGCTGCCGCGTCGGCCGACAAGGTGGCCGCGCGCCTGAGCGGGTCGAGGGTGCGCGCCGCAGCGGTGCAGCGGGCGGAGGACCTGGTTGCCGACCCGCATCTGGCGGTTCGCGGATTCTTCCCCGAGATCGCGCACCCCGACCCGGACATCGGAACCGCCCGCCTAGTTGGTCTGCCATGGCGATTCGTCGGTCACGGCCCCATCCCGCTCAAGCCGCCGCCCGCCCTGGGCAACGCGAACGCGCACGAAGGAGGTATGACGAATGTCGGATGATCGCCGCGCGACCGTGTGGGCTTCGACCTTCGTTCCGGGAAAGTCACCGATCCCCGGGTACGGTCAGGACGGTTACAGCGTCGCCTGGGTCGACACCTCTGACGGGCGGCTACAAGTGTTGGTGTCCGGGCCGCGTCCGGCGCCGGGCACCGTCGGCCGGGTCGTCGAAAAGACGTTGGAGGACAACCGCATCACCCTCTTCGAGGCGCAATCAGAATGACAGGTACGCACGTCGCCGGTATCGGCGTCACACCGTTCGGTAAACACGCCGATACCGCGCTGGCAGCGCTCGGCGTGGCGGCCGCCGAGGCCGCCCTCGCCGATGCGGGTATCGGCTATGACGCTGTGGGCGAGGTGTTCACGTCCTCCTCGATGGCGCCGCCCCAGACCGGCCTCAAGGTGGCACTTCGCCTGGGCCGCAGCGGTATTCCAGTGACCGCCATCGAGAGCGCCTCGGCGGGAGGCATGGTCGCCCTGCGGCACGCCGTGTGGGCGGTTGCCTCCGGTCGCTGCGCCACCGCATTGGCCATCGGCTACGAGAAGACCACGGCGCTGGAACCCGGCGGCGTGGTGCCGGCGGCGGTCGACTTCTGGGATTCCTTTCCGCCCCAGATCCACTACGCCATCGAGGCGAATCGGTGGCTGTATGAGACAGGTTGCGGGCCCGAGGTTTTCGGAGCCGTCGCGGCAAAGTCATACAACCAGGCTCGTCTCAATCCGCTGGCGGTGCGGCGCAACGACAACGAGGTGACCGTCGAGCAGGTGATGTCGGCCCGGATGGTGGCCGAGCCGCTCACCAAGATGATGTGTCACGCGTCGGTCGACGGCGGCGCGGCGATCGTCGTAACCGCCGGGCAGCGGCCCCGGTCCGTGGGGATCAACGCGATCGAGCAGACGAGTTGGCCCCGCGACCCGGGCTGGCCACTGGCCGGTCCGTGCGTCGGTCCGCCTTCGCAAATCGCGCTGACCGCTCGGCGCGCGTTCGACGCGGCGCAGGCGGGGCCGCACGACGTCGGAGTGGTCTCCCTACATGACATGTGCGCCAGCGAAGAGGTCACCGCACTGATCGCACTCGGCCTCGTCGACGTCAAGGACGCCGCCGAACTCGTCCAGTCGGGCGGGTTGGGATCCAAAGGCAGGCTGCCGACCAACACCGATGGCGGCTGCCTTGCCCGCGGGCACGCGTTTGGTGCGACGGGACTGGCCCAAGTCGCCGAGGTGGTGAGTCAGCTTCGTGGAGAGGCGGATTCGCGGCAGGCCGCCGATCCCCGCGTCGGGCTGGCGCAGGCGATGGGCGGCGGTGGGTCCTGCGTGGTGGCCGTGCTGGGTCGATGATTCGGCCCTCAGCTGGAGTCTCCGTAAGACCGGCCGAGAAAGCGTTCGACGAGGGCGCGTTCGTCGGCGGGGTCCCTCACCGGCCACCACCACAGCGCCAGGAAGGCCCGGATAAGCCATTGGGCGGCAAGGGGATCTGCATTGTCGGATCCGAGCATGTCGTAGGCGAGTGCGGTGACAGCGGGGGAGTTCGTGAGCCACTCGCTGCGCGGCATCGGCGCCGTCTGCATGAGCTGAGCCAATGGATCAGAGCGCATGCGCTGCAAAGCCAGGATGGTGGCCGTCACCACTCGTTCGCGGCCGGTCAGGTCTTTGATGGCCTCGCGCACGGTGTCGACGATGCGGCTCGCCTGGAGAGCAACCACTGCGTCTCTGATGGCCGCCTTTCCGCCGGCGTGCCGGTAGATCGTCGCCGGTGAGCAGTGGACCGCTTCGGCGAGGCTCTCGATGGTGAACTCGTCGTATCCCACGTGCGAGATGAGATCGGCGGCCGCTGCATATATCCGTTCGGCGGCTGCGCTGCGGCGATCCCGGCCCACCAGCCAGTCGTTCTGTGCCATGCAACCCTCCGTGTACAGCTCACAGGCACTTCCCTCAGCCTGAGAATTTTCAGCAACAATTCTCAGGCTAACGCGCTGGTCCTCCCGCGCAAGGGGTTTGGGGTGCGCGGATGGCGCGGCGGGAGGCTTATCAACCTTTCCTCGCGCTATTGACCGCGCCGACGGTCACATTCAGCCTGGGTCTATGGCGGTCTTGAGCGACCCGGTCGATTTCTTCGGTGCCGAGGCTTTGCAGGATCCGTATCCGATGTATGACCGGATGCGCGCGACGGCTCCGGTGCATCGCGTCGCCGATTCCGACTTCTATGCCGTGTGTGGCTGGGACGCGGTGATCGAGGCCGTCAGTCGTGTCGAGGACTTTTCGTCCAATCTCACGGCAACCATGATTTTCCGCGAGGACGGCAGCATCGCAGCGTTGCCGATGATGGAGGCGGGAAGCCCCGCCCACGCCCTGGCCACTGCCGATGATCCGGCGCACGCGCTGCACCGCAAGATCTTGCTCCCACACCTGTCCGCGCGCAGGGTGCGGATCATCGAGGAATTCGCCGCGACGACCGCCGAGCGCCTGTGGGAGGAGAACCTGCGCCACGGACGCATCGAGTGGATGAGCGCGGTGGCGAACCGGCTTCCGATGATGGTGGTCGCCAAATTGCTGGGCCTTCCCCACGCCGATGTCGACAAGCTGATCCGGCTGGGTTACGCCACCACCACCCTTCTCGACGGGATTGTCAGCGAGGCGCAGCTCGCGGAGGCCGGGGCTGCGGCGTTCGAGCTGGCCGAGTACGTCATGGAGCATTTCGAGAAGGCTGATACCGCGGACAAATCCGGATTGATACCGGACATGGCCGCTCGCTACGCCTCCGGCGAGGTGGACCAGGCCGTGGCGATGAGCATCATGCTCACGCTGTTCAGTGCCGCCGGCGAGTCGACCGCCTCGTTGTTGGGCAGTGCGGCATGGATTCTCACCGACCGCCCCGAGGTCCAACAGCGGCTCCGTGAAAGCCCGGAATTATTGGGCGCTTTCATCGAAGAGGTTCTGCGCTACGAGCCGCCGTTCCGTGGGCACTACCGCCATGTGTGGCGCGACACCACACTCGGTGGGGTGGAAGTGCCGGGGAATGCGCATTTGCTTCTTTTGTGGGGAGCGGCCAACCGCGATCCCGAGCACTTCGAATCGGCCGACGAATTCCGTCTCGACCGCAGCAACGCGAAAGGGCATGTGACGTTCGGCAAGGGTGTGCACTTCTGCGTCGGGGCTGCCCTGGCAAGGTTGGAGGCTCAGATTGTGTTGAAGATGCTTTTGGAGCGCACCACCTGGATCGACGCGTGTGACGTCGGAGATTGGCTGCCCAGCATCCTGGTTCGGCGTCGCAAGCGTTTGGAGTTGGCGGCCCGGTAGCCTCCTTCCGCGCGGGCGTCAGCGGCCGAGTAAGCGGGCCAGGGGTGTCAGCGGGTACACGCCGCCTGCGCGGTTCAGAACCGGTTCCAGTAAACGCATTTGCCGCATGATGCGGCGGTGGAACAGCCGAATGAGTTCGGCATCCATGTTCTCGGGTGCGCGCAAGACGAATGCCTCCAGCGCCTCGTCCCCCGCGCGCCAGTCCGGGTAGCGGGAGCCGAGCAGGCGTTTGAGATCGTCGAGGTCTTCGGATTCAATTGCGGGGCCTTGCCGGCAGAGGTCGGCGACGTAGCGTGCGGTTTGCGCGGTTTGATGGCGGCGAAAGCGCTCAACTTCGGTCTCGGCGGGCAATTCCTCGATGATGGGCGCCAATGCGTCGATAAGGCCGCCGTGCCGGACATCTGCCGCCTGCGGAAGTCGGTAATCGTCGAGGACGATGCCCTCGACCGCGGCCATTGCTTCGACGGCGTTGAGCGAGCATTGCTGAAACCACTCCTCATATTGCAGCAAGTCACTCATCGGAAAAGGGTTGTGCACGATCATCACCAACGAGAGAGGCGTGGTGAGCGCGAACTGCGCGGTGTGGAACTCGACCACCGGCAGGTCCAGTTCTACGCCAGAGACCTCCTCGTAGCGCCGAAACGCGCGCTCGAGGTCGCCGAAGGGCTCGGAGATGTCGCGCAGGCGCAGCCCTGCGAGGTCATGCGCGGTGTCGCCGAGGTAGGCCAGTTCGACGTCGAGCAGTCCGGTCACGCGCCCATCGGCGAACATGAACTGTCCGGGATCGCCCAGGACGAAGCGAGGGTCGAATCGATGCGCGGGAACGTGGCGGCGGATCCAGCCGATGCCGAATTCCAGAAACGGTTCCGGGCGCTTTTTGGTAGACCGGTACCGCGCGACGGACTCTTCGAAGCTCGACAACGCTTGCTGTTGAGGAGTTTTGGGTAGTTTGAGTCCGACGGCGGAGAATTCACCCGGATCCAGCCGATGGATCCGCGCAAGGATTTCCATGTATTCATCGATGACCGAGTTGCGCTCTGCTGCGCTCGGCGAGGTTGACAGATTGGTGGCGCCGGGCAGGCGATCCATCACGATGGCCGGTGGTGCGTCAATCCGGCCGTGAATGTGCGGAACTGGAATTCCTTGCTTCTCCAGGGCTTCAAGGACGGCCGCTTCCCGATAGGTGGACAAGGAGAAGTCCATGCCCGCGCGGTCGCCGCGCACATACAGCGGCATGATTGTGCCGTCACGTTCGACGTCGGCGAACCAGGCAGGACGCCAACGTGGTTGGCGCTCGAAGGTCCGCACGGGCCCGAGGTGACTCTCGAGCCAGCTTCGTACCGCCTCATCGGGTGTCATGTCAGGTGAGGTCAGAAACCCATTTTCAGCGCGGCGCCGGCGTCGATGAACATCTGCAGTCCGGTGACGTATCGCGATTCGTCGGAGGCAAGGTAGACCACGGCGTGCGAGATGTCCTCGGGCTGCACCCAGGGCACCGGCATCGCCTGCAGCATCGGGTAGATCACAAAGGCGTCGTCGTGGGTCGGAGCCTCCAGGTCAGGCCGAAACGTCTTGTACATCATCGGGTTGTTCATCATCGCGGTGTTGACGTTCGTCGGATGCACGGCGTTGACGCGTATCTCGCGCGCCGCCAGCGTCATCGCCATGGATTTGACCCAGTCGCGGACGAACTTCTTTGCCAGACCGTAGCCGAGCCCGCCGGGACCCGCGTTGCCGCCACCGTTGAACATATCGTGTTGGGAGACCAGTCCGGCGATCGAGCCGGTGGCGATGATCGACGCACCGGTGTCCAGATGGCCAAACGCGGCGTTGACGGTGTTGACCACGCCGAGAAAGTTCACGTCGAGCACGTCGCGGAACGCCGGATACCCCTTGTGTTCTCCGTGCGGGCAGATGCCGGCGTTGGCGACGACGACATGCAGCCCGCCCAGTTGGGCGACGCCGTCGTCGATCGCCTTCTTCAGGGCAGCCCGATCCCGCACATCCGCCACCGCGGTGACGACGCGTCGGCCTGCCTTCTCCACCAACTTCGCCGTCTCGTCGAGGTCGCTCTTGCGTGCCATCGGGTAATCGTTGGTCGCGATGTCGTCGCAGATGTCAACGGCGATGATGTCGGCACCCTCGTCGGCGAGATGGACTGCGTGACTGCGTCCTTGACCGCGCGCGGCGCCCGTGACGACCGCTACTTTGCCGCTGACTCGATTCATCTGCTTCCTCCGTTGTTGGCTCTTTCGCCATCAGGCCATGAAGGTCATCTGGTTCACGCGATGGTTCCGCTGTCCTTGAGGGCGATGATGTCGTCCCAGTCCTTGCCCACTTCGAGTAGCAGCGCTTCAGTATGTTCCGCGAACTCCGGTGTGGGGCCCAGGGTGAACGGTGTCTGATCGAAGAGCACGGGGCTCGACACTAATTCGAGGGCACCGCCGCTGCCTTGGATGGGCGCGATGACGCCGTTCGCCCTAACCTGCTCGTCTGCCGCGACATCCATCGTGTTCTGTACGGGCGCCCATTGCCCTTCGAAACCGGTCAGCGCTTTGCGCCAGTGCTCGAGGGTTTGGCTCCCAAGCACCTCGCGCAGGATCGCAGTTGCCTGCGCCGCGTTGCGGGTTAGCAGTTCGTGGCTGGCAAAGCGTTCGTCGGTGGCAAGCTCGGGGAGCCCGACCCGCGCACAGAAGTCGGCCCAATAGCGGAAACCTTGCATCATCGACAATCCCATGTAACGCCCGTCGCCGGTGCGGTAGAAGCCCACCAGCGGATTGTGCGGGGCGACGTTGGCGCCGGCGGGGTTGGCCTGCCACGGCTCTCCGGAGATCAGCGCGGCGTTGACGGCTACCCCCATCGCCCATACCCCCACTGCGAGCAGCGACACATCCACGACCTTGGCCTCACCGGTCCGATCACGCGCGAACAGCGCCGCAGCGATTCCGCCGGCAATTGTCATGCCGCCCATGGAGTCTCCGTACGCCGGGCCGGGTTGTGCGACAACGCCAGCCATATCGGGCGGGGTGACGCTTGCCGCGCTACCGCCTCGGCTCCAGAAGCCCGTCATGTCGTAGCCACCGATGCCCGCCTCGTCGCCGAGCGGTCCGTATGCGCTGCCCCGCACATAGATGATGTCGGGATTCGCCGTCCGCATGTCGTCGACGTCGATCCGCAGTTTGGCACGGGCGTCGGGCAAGAAGTTCGTCAGGAACACGTCGCTCGTGCGGGCAATGTCCATCAGCAATTCATGGCCGGCCGGTGTCGAGATATCCAGGGCGACGGATCGTTTACCGCGGTTCGCGTGCTCCATGACGGGGTTGCGGTCGCCGGCGATCTGTACGTTGCCGAGCTGACGTAGGCCCCGCTGGGCATCGCCGGTGCGCGGATGTTCGATCTTCACTACGTCGGCGCCCCAGTCCGCCAGCACCGCTCCGGCGGCCGGCACGAAGGTCCACTGGGCAACCTCGAGGACGCGTACGCCCGCCATGGGTCCGCTCATGGGCACGCCCCTCAGCGGTAGTCGAGCACGACAGGCAGGTGGTCGTGCGTGTGCACCAATGTCGACACCCGGGGCACTCGGTCGCCGACCACGTGAATCCCCTTGGCGCGCCGCGCTACTTCCTCCAGCAGCAGACGGGCTTCGCGTCGAGCCAGGGCGGCGCCCATGCAGAAGTGCTCGCCGACTCCGAAGCCGAGGTGATTGGCGGCGTCGGGGCGGTGGATGTCGAACTGTTCGGCGGTCGGGCCCCAGTGGTCCCGGTCGCGGTTCGCGGACGCATAGGCGAGCAGCACCCCGTCGCCTTCCTTGACCTCCGCACCGCGTAGCCGAACGTCATGGGCCGCCTGCCGGGCCATGCTCATCACCGGCGTCCAGTAACGCAGCACCTCCTCGACGGCGTTGCCGCTGAGGCCCGGATCGGCGAACAACACCGCCGATTGGTCGGGATGAGAGTCGAGACAATCGGCGATTCCCGCGATCAGGCTCTGTGTCGTCTCGCTGCCGGCGGCGAGCAAGGTGAGCGCGTAGATCATCACCTGCATGTCGTCGAAGGGCTCCCCGTCAACGGTCACCTGGGAGAGCATCGTGAGCAGATCGTCCTGCGGATGCTCCTTGCGTTGGGCCACGAGGCCCATCAGATAGGGCCCGATGTGTTCGAAGATGAACGCGTAGTCCTCATCGCTCGCGGCCCCCCCACCGACGTTGGCGATGGTGGTCGCCCAGCCCGCGACCTTGGGCCAGTCTTCTTCGGGCACTCCCAGCAGGTAGGCGAACACATACACGGGGATGGGCTCGGCGACCCGTTGAATCCAGTCGAATTCACCGTTCGGCAGGTCGTCGAGCACATCGTTGACGACCTGGCGTACCCGTGCCTCCATCTTGGCGACCGCGGCCGGTGTAAACCGCACGCCAACGGCCTTGCGGTGCACCCGGTGCACCGGCGGATCCATGAACATGATGCCGCGGTTGCCGTACCCCTGGGGGTCGCGGCCCTCCCGGTGCGCGATCAGGTCCATCATGATCCCGATGCGCTCCGACTTGAACTTCTCGGGTCGAGCCGAGATGTTCTTGATGTCATCGTATTTGGTGATCACCCAAAACTTGCCCTCGTCGTACCAGTGCACCGGATCGTGCTCGCGCAGCTGCGCGAACGTGGCGTTCGGGTCGCCGAGGTAGAACGCCGGTTCGTCGAACCGGGCGGCTGTGATCGTCACCATAAGACTGAACAATAGAACATCGACTGTTAATCTGCGAGCAGGGACCCTTCGGTTCGGAGCCATTCGTTCGCGTTGGCAGCAGAACAAATAATGTTCTATTGTTGCATGGTGACCGCTGGTTTGTCCCACCTTCGCGTGTGCGACCTGGGCGGTCAACTGGCCGGCGCCGGGGCGACGAAGATCCTCGCGGCGTTCGGCGCCGAGGTCATTCGCGTCGAAGATCCCGCAACGCGTGGGATGTGGGATGCGCTGCGCGGCGTCGGCCCGTTCGTCGATGAGCGCCGGGGCGTGAATCTGGGCGCCGGCTTCAACAACCACAACGTGGGCAAGCTCGGAGTGACCATCAACCTGCGTCTCGAGGCCGGCAAGGAGCTGCTGCGTGAGCTGATCGCCGTCTCCGACATCGTCTGCGAGAACTTCGCGGCCGGCGTGCTGGACAGGATGGGTTTCGGCTATGACGAGCTGCGCCGGATCAAGCCGGACATCATCTACGTCTCCAACTGCGGCTTCGGCCACAGCGGCCCGTACCGCGACTTCAAGACCTGGGGCCCGATCGTCCAGGCACTCAGCGGGCTGACCTTCACCGCCGGGCTGCCCGACCACGAGCCCGCGGGATGGGGCTACTCGTACATGGACCACATCGCCGCCTACTACATGACGGTCGCGATTCTGGCGGCCGTGCATCGGCGCGAACGCACCGGCGAGAGCGAGCACATCGACTTGGCCACGGTGCCGGCGGGTATCACGATGCTGCCCACCGAGGTGTTGGATTGGACCGTCAACAAGCGGCCCACGCGCCGGCCGGGGCTCCCGGACGGTAACCACGCCGACTTCGGTGAGATGGCCCCGCATGGGATCTACCCGTGCCAGGGGGAGGACCGGTGGATAGCCATCGCCTGCCGCGACGACCGCGACGTCGCGCTGCTGTCCAAAGTCATCGACGAACCGCGTTTGACGGACGACCGGTTCGCGACCCTGGAGCAGCGGTTGCTCGGCGCCGACGCAATCGACGAACTCGTCAGCGCGTGCACCCGGACCCGCGAAGCGGCCAGGCTGGCAAGCGAACTCGTTGCGGCCGGGGTTCCGGCGAGCGTCGTCAAGTCTCCCCGGGAGCGGATCGACGAAGACCCCGACCTGGCCGAGTGGGGACTCTTTCCGCCCGTGACGCACCCCGAGATCGGGACGGTGCGCGTCGAAGGGCTTCCCCTGCGAATGTCGGCCTCGCCGTGGGGCATTTCGCGCGCCGCGCCGTGCCTGGGCGAGCACAACCGGGACGTGCTGGGCGGGCTGCTCGGGCGCAGCGATCAGGAGTTGGACGAATTGACGAAGCAGGGTGTGATCTGAACGCGCTGAGCGGGCTCCGCGTCGTCGAGATCAGCGGCCAGTTCACCCCCGTCGGGGGGAGGCTGCTCGCCGAACTCGGCGCCGAGGTCGTCGTCGTCGAACCCCCCTCCGGATCCTCACATCGGTCGCGACCGCCGTTCGCGCACGACAACATTGGGCCGGATACCAGCCTGCGATGGTGGGGCGGCAACGTGGGCAAACGGTCGGTCGCCATCGATTCCGACGCCGCGCAGGGCGCCCGCGCACTGAGGCGGCTGATCGCCAGCGCCGACATCGTGATCTCCGGAGCCGGCCCCGTCGGCGATGCCCGGCATCCGTCGCTGATCTGGGTGGCGGTCACCCCCTACGGGCTCGACAGCGTGCGGGCCGACCAACCGGTCACCGACCTCACCATGCTCGCCGGCGGCGGTCCGGTCTGGAACTGCGGCTACGACAACCACTCATTGCCGCCAATTCGCGGCGCCGGAGAACAGTCGGCCAACATCGCCGGCCTGTTTTGCGCCATCGGAGCGCTGGTGGCCCTGGCGCACCGCGACCAGACCGGCGAGGGTCAGCTCGTCGACGTCAGCGTCAACGCCGCCTGCAACGTCAGCTCCGAACAGACGACCTACCACTGGTTGGTCAACAACGAGACATGCGTCCGGCAGACCGGTCGTCACGCGTACTTCACGCCGAGCCAGCCGACCCAGGTCCGATGCGCGGACGGCGCCTACGCCACCACCGGCGTGCTGCCTCGCAAGCCACCCGAATTCGCGAACCTGCTGAACTGGCTCGCGGACCTCGGCCTGGCCGACGACCTTCCCGAGGCGGTGTTCTTGGAAATGGCCGCCGCTCGCGACGAGCCGGTCGACATCGCGATGATCGGCGCCGACGACGAGACCACCGCGATACTGACGGCGGCCCGCGACGCAATCACCTTGATCGCTTCCCGGATGCCGGCCAACGAGTACTTCCTGGAAAGCCAGCGACGCGGATTCCCCGCCGGAGCGGTGCTGTCGCCCGACGAGGCCTTCGAGAACGAACACATCGCCGCCCGCGGATTTCATGTGCCGGTCGAGCACCCGGAACTGGGGGAGACCTTCCGCTATCCGGGCACGCCATACCTCTTCGGCGCCAATGCGGCAGGCGGCCCCGCACGGCCACCCCTGCTCGGGGAACACAACGCGCTGCTCGACGAACTCGCCGACGACACCGCATGAGCTCCGGTGACCGCCTCACCCATATCGGGCTGTGCGTCAGCGATCTCGAAAGGTCTGTCCAGTTCTATTGCCTGGCATTGGGATTCGACGAATGTGGTCGGCTGCGCGTCGATGGGCCCGAGACGGCGCGGCTGCTGGGTGTACCCGGGCTGGTGCTGGACCTCGTCTACCTGCAGCGCGACGGTTTTCGCCTCGAGTTGCTCAGTTATCCGGCGCCGGGCGTACGCGAGAAGCGCCGGCCGCGCCGGATGAACGCGGTGGGCTTCACGCACCTGTCGTTCCGCGTCGACGACCCGGACGCGTTCGTCGCAGGCATCGAGCGCATGGGTGGCCAAGCCCGACCGGAACGGACGGTGAATTTCGAGGGCGGCAATCGGGGACTGATGGCCACCGACCCCGACGGCAACTGGATCGAGTTGATCGAACGCACGCCGCAGAGCAACTGATCAATTAGTCACTCAGCGTCCGATTGTTCATCACGATGATAGAGTCGTGGCTGTGCCAGCGACCAGCGAGTTGATGTATTCGCCGTTCTCCAAGGCGATCTTCGACGATCCGTACCCGGTGTACCGGAGATTGCGCGACGAGGCGCCGGTCTACCGGGATCCCGAAAACCGCTGGTGGGTCCTGTCCAGGTTCGACGATGTGTCGCGGGCTCTGCGGGACTGGGAGACGTTCTCGTCCAAGAGTGGTCCGGCACCGGAGAACCCGGACAACGACGGACGCAAGTACTCGGTCATCTCGATGGACCCGCCTCGCCACGACCGCATTCGCGGGGTACTCAAGGGCTTCTTCACGCCAAAAGCGGTCGCCGCCATGGAGTCTGCCCTGCGGGCGGTGGTCCACACGCACCTGGGCCGGCTGCAACCGGGTACCACCGTCGACGCGATGGAGGCCTTCGCGTTCTCGGTGCCCACGGACGTGATCGGTGATCTGCTCGGCGTGCCGCACAGCGACCGTGCGCAGCTGCGCGTCTGGTGGGAGGCCTTCCTCACCCGGGAGGAAGGGCAGGTCGCGATGCCGGCCAAAGCCATCGAGGCCAACCGCCTGATCAGCCAGTACATCGGTGATCTGATCGAACGGCGCCGCACCGACCCGGGTGACGACCTGATCAGCGTCGTGCTGCAAGCCACGTTCGACGACCCCGAAGCCGGCGGCCACCGCTCCCTGACCGCGCACGAGGTGCTGATGTTCTGCAATCTCCTGTCCGCCGCCGGCTCGGAAACCACGCAGAAGCTGATCTCCAATGGCCTCGTCGCGCTCGCCGAGCACCCCGAGGAGTGGCAGCGCATCGTGAAGGACCGCAGCCTCATTCCCGCCGCGGTGAACGAGGCGCTGCGCTACGACACGCCGAGCCACTGGGTGGCCCGCACCCTGACCCGGCCGATCGATCGTCATGGCGTCACCATGGAAGCCGGCGACTGGGTGCTGCTGCTCCTGGGCAGCGCCAACCGCGACGAACGGCGCTATCACGATCCCGACCGCTTCATCATCGACCGGCCGCGCGGCACCGACGTGTATTTCGGGTGGGGAATCCACATCTGTCTCGGGCAATGGTTGGCGCGCCGGGAGGCGCAGCTGGTGTTCGAGTACATCGCCGACAGGTTCCCCGACTACGCCATCGGGGCTCGGGAACGCGTGCTTACCGCGACGGTGCGCGGATACACCAGCGTGGAGATGACCCTGCGCTGACCATGGAGATCGCCTTCACCGACGAGCAGCAACTGCTCCGCGACACCGCCGCGCAGCTGGGGGAGAGCGTGGGGGTTTCCAGCGCGGACGACATCCCGACCGGCGAGGCGCTCGACGCCCAGTGGCGCCGCCTGGTGGATCTCGGTGTGCCGACGTTGCGTTCGCCGCGCCTGTGCGGGCTCGAGGCGAGCGGCGTCGAAACCGTCATCGTGATCGAAGAACTCGCGAGAACCCTCAGCGCCGTTCCGGTGACGGGCCAGGCGGTGCTGGCCACCGAGCTCCTGGAGGCGGCCGGAGCCGAGAAGGAACTGGAGCTCATCGCGGAAGGCGGCCTTCGGCTGGCGCCGGTACTGGGCCCCGACCTGATGGGTTTCGGCTCGGCTCACCGACCTGGGGTGGCATTTGACGCCGCGGGCGCCACCCACGGACTACTGACCGCCCGCACCGACGGACAACGTCGGCTTGTGTGCGCACCACTGTGCGGCGCCGACCCTCGCGGACTGGACCTGACCCGTGAATTCCATTGTTTGCCAGCCGATTCGGTCGCATCGGGGGTGGTGACCGGCGAGGCCATCGATGACGAACGGTGGCGGCGGGTGGAGTCGTTGGCCATGACCGCCGTCGCCGCCGACCTGGTCGGCATCATGCAGGGTGCCCTGGACGACGCGGTCCGCTATGCGGGCGAGCGGGCTCAATTCGGCGTCAAGATCGGCTCGTTTCAGGCCGTGGGTCATCTGCTCGCCGATGCTCTGGTGCAAGTCGAAGGCGCCCGGAGTTGCCTCTGGCACGCCGCGTGGGCGATCGACCACGCGCCGGCCGACGAGGCGCGGCTGGCGGCGATGACGGCCAAGGCATACGCCTCGGCCGCGGGTCGGGAGGTGGTGGAAACCACGGTTCAGGTCTTCGGCGGCATCGCGATCACCTGGGAGCACGTTTCACACCTGCGGCTGCGTCGGGCGCTGTTGGACCGGCGGTTGTTCGGCGACGAGACGGTGCACTACGAGGCCATCGCCGCGCTGCGGCTGGCGAACCGGGAACTCGCCTAGCCATGGACTTCAACGACAGCGCACCCGAAGCGCAGTTCCGCGCCGAGCTCAGGCAGTGGCTGTCCGAGCACGCAGCCGACGCCGCGATTCCCGACGACCCGGCGGCGCGGGCTGACGCGCAAAACGCGTGGCACCAAACGCTTTACGAAGCCGGCTACATCGGGTTGTCCTTTCCCGTCGAGTATGGGGGGCATGGCAAGGCGCCGGTCTACGAGGCGATCCTCAACGACGAGCTCGGTCGGGCCGGCGCCGCGCCCATCGAGGGCGTCGGTCACCTCAGCAACGCGTTACGCCTGTTCGGGACCGACGAGCAGCGCGACACGATGCTGCCCGGGCTGTTGTCGGGCCGGGTGCGCTGGTGTCAAGGGTTCTCCGAACCCGAGGCCGGATCCGACCTCGCCGGCCTCAAGACCCGGGCCGATTTCCTCGACGCAGGCGGGCGTGAGATGTTTCGCGTCAACGGCCGCAAGATCTGGACGAGCTTCGGTGCGGTTGCCGACTGGTGCTTCCTGCTGTGCCGCACCGAGCCGGACGCACCGAAGCACGCCGGCATTTCCGTGTTGCTGGTGCCGATGTCGACGCCCGGCATCGAAGTGCGGCCCATCGTGAACGCCGCGCGCAACCGCGAGTTCACCGAGATCACGTTCGACAACGTCGATGTACCCGCGGGCAACCTGCTCGGCGGGCGCGGGGAGGGCTGGTCCATTGCCAACCAGCTGCTCGCCTACGAGCGCGGTCCCAGCGACATCAACTGGATCGGCCGGCTCAAGACGCAGCTACGTCGCCTCGAGGACGACGTTCGCGTCGGGTGGCTCGAAGACTCGCCGTCGGCCCGGGCCCGGCTCGGGCAGGCCTACGTGGAGCTGCGCGCGCTGCAGATCAAGGTTTTACGGTCGCTCACGGAGCGTCAAAACGGAAAGCTTCCCGGGCCCGAGGGGTCGGTCGACAAGCTGCTCATGACGCGTGCCGACCAGTTCTTCGCCCGGGCCATGATGGATCTGTCGGCCAGTGGCCCGCTGCTCACCGAAGGCCTGGAATGGGACATCTACGTGTGGTCGCGGGCCGCCGGCATCTATGGCGGAACGGCCCAGATCCAGCGCAACATCGTCGCCCAGCGGGTGCTCGGCTTGCCGCAAACCTGAGCGCGCCCACTCAGCCCTGCTGGTTGCCGGTCAGGTGCTTATAGGCCTCTTGGAGCCCCTTGAGTCGTCGCATCTGGGTCTCGTCCTTGCCGTCCGACGCGTCGAGTTTGGCAGTGACTTCGGCGATTTCGGCGGCGAGGCGTTCGGCCGCCTCGCCTTTGGTGAGCAGGTCCTGGTCCGCCCAATCGTCGTGTGGGATGCGCGACGGTGGGGTTTCGGGTTCTGTCATGGTCCTCCTCGATGCGCCCTGATCGTTTGAGCTCTGGCCAGGATCGGGGCTATAGTCAACTAGTCACAATTTGTTCACTTGTACCGTATCGCACGACTTCGAGAGACGACGCCCACAATGCCGCTGCAACCTTCGATGAAACTCCTGTCCGTCGACGACCACCTGATCGAGCCACCGCAGGTCTGGGCGGACAGGCTGCCGAAGAAATTCCTGGACGACGGTCCCCGCATCGTCGATTTTCCGCGCGAGGGTGCTCCGCCTGTGCAGCAGTGGGTTTACGAGGGCAGGCCGTATCCGAACATCGGACTGAATGCTGTCGCCGGTAAGTCACCGGAGGAGTTCGGCGTCGATCCGATCCGCTACGCCGACATGATCCCCGGGTGTTACGACCCGAAAGCCCGACTGGCGGACATGGACATCGACGGCGTGCACGCCATGCTGTGCTTTCCGTCCTTCCCGCGCTTCTGTGGCACCGTTTTCCTGGAAGGCGAGGACAAGGAACTCGCGCAGCTGTCCGTCCAGGCGTGGAACGACTTCTCACTCGACGAATGGTGCGCCACCGACCCGGCCCGGTTCATCCCGATGGCGATCACGCCGCTGTGGGACCAGGCGTTGATCGTCGCCGAGATCGAGCGGGTGGCGGCCAAAGGGGCGCGGGCGATCGGACTGCCGGATAACCCGACGAACCTGAAGCTGCCCAGCTACCACACCGCGTATTGGGAGCCGGTGTGGTCGGCGCTCGAAGAGACCAACCTGACCGCGGTGATGCATTTCGGCAGTGGCGGGTTCCCACCCCAGACCGCACCCGAGGCACCCTTCGCGGTGATGATCACCTTGATGGGCACCACGTCCATGGCCGCGGCGACCGAGCTCATCTTCTCGCCGGTGTTTCACAAGCACCCGAACCTCAAAGTCGCGTTCTCCGAGGGCGGCGTCGGCTGGATGCCGTACCTCGTCGAGCGCGCGGATTACGTCTGGCGCAAGCACAAGTTCTACCAGAACATCCACCCCACGGTGGCACCGTCGGAGTTGTTCCGGCGCAACATCTCTGGATGCTTCATCGAGGACGAGGTGGGAATGTCGATGCGCCACCAGATTGGAATCGACAACATCACCTGGGAATGCGACTATCCGCACTCCGACTCGTTCTGGCCCAAAAGTCGGGCGCGCGCCGAGGAGATGCTCGCGGACGTGCCCGACGAGGAGGCCGCCAAGATCGTCGAACTCAACACGCGGCGCTGGTACGCCTTCCCCGAGGACGGCTTCAAATCCTGTACCGCGGATGCCGGGTGGCGCCCTAACGGCGGTAACGCGCCCGATTACGACTACGACGAGGTCATGGCCGACCACGGCGGCGTCGGCCTCGAGGCCTTCATGAACAAGATGGAGGAGCAGAAGGCCCGTAAGGTCTGAGCAGCTTCAGGCCCTGAACGTCAGTCGACCGGGACGGCGATTTCGGTCGAATCGGCTCGGCCGCGTAGCACTTTGGAATCGACGACTCGCCACCGCCGTGACTCCTCCTGGCCGGCCATGACCAGTGCCGCGGCCGACGCGGCGACGCCGACCGAGAGCTTGGCGACCTCGGTGAGCCTTGCCGCCTCGTTGACCGGGTCGCCGATCACCGTGTATTCGTAACGGCCCGGGTGGCCGACGTTGCCGGCCACCGCCATGCCGGCCGACACTCCGATGCCGGCACTGATCGGTGCCCCTGGCGGATTCAGGAACCTGTTGAGTTCACGCGCCGTCGCCAGTGCATGCGAGGCCCTGTCATCGTCGTCGAGGGGAGCGCCGAAGACCGCCAGCGCCGCGTCCCCCTCGAACTTGTTGACAAAGCCTCGATTCGCTTCGACCGCGTTCACGACCATCGTGAAGAAGTCGTTGAGCGTCGCCAGCAACTCGGGTGGTTCCAGTGTGGTGGCCAGTCGTGTCGAGCCGACCAAATCCACGAACAGCACCGCCACGTCGCGGTTGGCTCCGCCCATCTCAATCTGGTCACCGGCGGCGGCCAGTTGCTCGGCCAACCGAGCCACGTCCTTGCCGACGTGGCGGCCGAACAGGTCGCGGAGCCGTTCTCGTTCACGCAGTCCGGTCGCCATCGTGTTGAAGCCCGCCTGTAACAGGCCCAGCTCGGAGGCGTCGAAAACGGCTACGGACACGTCGAATTCGCCGCGCTGCACCCGTTGCATGCCGTCCCTGACCTCGTCGATGGGATCGGCGATGGATGACGCGTTGAATGCGGCGACCACCAGGCCACAGGCCATTGTGCAGCCCCCAAGGACGAGGACAACCAGCGCCAGCCGATGCGCCGAGTACTCGACGAAGAGGGCGCTTGCGGCGACGAGCATGACCATCAGCGCCGGAACGCCCGTTCCGATCACCCAGGCGCTCACCGCGCGCAGCCGCAGACCGGGCCCCCGCGGCCGTGTCGGCGGGTCTTCGGTGAGCAGCCTGGCCGCAACCGGCCGCAGCGCAATCCTGCACATCCAATAGGACATTGCGGTTGTCACGATGGCTCCGAGCAGAATCGACACTCCGAGGGTTGCGGCCAGCCAGGGTGTATCGAAATTCGTGAGCACGAAAACGACGGCCGCCGCCGACCATACGGTTCCATGGATCACGGCCATCCTCATCGGGATGGCCAGGACGACGCGGCGCGCGGTGGCATCGCTTGCCCCCGCCGGCAGGCTCAACAAGATGTATCCACATAGTCCGGCCAGCGGCAGGGCAATGCCCGAATAGCAAAGCCCTGCGACGATATTGACCAACATCACGTGGTGTTCGCGGAGCGCCGCACCGGTCGGCAGAGCCCAGGCGGTCAGTGCTGCGATCAGGGCGGAGCCAATGGCAGTCGGGACGATCGCCGCCGATATCACCAGTGATCTGCCGGTGGGAGCGAACGGCGAACGCAGCCGGCGCCGGACCAGCTTCACGGCGACGCCTGCGCGGCGCCCACGTGTTCGCGCCAGTTCTCCACCATGACCAGTCGTCCCGACGAGGCGAGCGTCATGAACAACGTCTCGCCATCGCGGCTTAGTGCGACGTTGGTCGTCATCGGGTCGTCGGCGGAGATCGTGCCCAAGAGTTCGCCGGTCGGGGAGATGACGGTGAGACCGCCGGTCCCGAGTGTCGCGACCAGGATCCTGCCGGCCGCGTCCACGCAGAGGCCATCGGCGCCTCCGATATTCAGCGGACCACCGCTGGGCACCGTTGCCAGACCGCGCGCCCGGGACACCGCGCCGGGCCCGTCGAGCGTGAATTCCCAGATCCGGCGCGTGCGCGTCTCGGCCACGTAGAGCAACGTCCCATCCGGCGACAGGGCCACCCCGTTGGGCATCTCTAGTGGGTAGACGATCTCGCGCAGCATGCCGTCGACGGTGCCGTAGAGCAGCCCCGTCATGCTGCGATTGCGGTCGCGTGTGGCTCCGCCGTCGGTGACATAGAAGCCCCCGTCGCCGTCAACGCAGATGTCGCTGGGCCGCATCAGCGGCACCGTGCTGCCGGAGCGCGTGACGAATTCGGTGAACAGGGTGCTGACCTGACCACCGGCTTCGACCAGTTGCAGCGCGGGAAGGACGGGGTGGTCGGGCGGCCCCACCGGCCGGAAAAGTGTTGCGCAGCCGGCGAAGTCGTACGGCCACGGGCCGAGGCCGAAAGTAGAACCGCCGTTCTGGCAGACCACCAGCCGACCGTCCGGAAGCCGCGCCACCCCGTTGGGGCCGCCGCCGGTTTCGGCCACCGTCTCGGTGACGCCGTCCGGGCGGACGCGGGTGATCCTGCCGGCCGCCATCTCCGAGACCACGACGGAACCGTCGTCGTAGACGACCGGGCTTTCGGGGAAGGACAGCCCCTCGGCTAAGCGGCGGTGGGCGCTCACGGCCGCGTTTCCCCGTCGGCTTTGCTCTGCCACCAAGCCGTGAAGACCGGATCGGTCAGCGGCAGGTCACCGACGCCGGTCTGCTTTCGTGGCCAGGATGCGGCTTCTTGTGTCAGGGGCGACGACCGGCGGCTCACGCCGTAGAACAGGCGATGCCTCCGGTGCAGGAAAAGCCAACGCCCGCAGTGTCGCTCGTAGCGGTCTTCGTACTTGATGAGCTGTTCGACAAACCCCTCGGCGTGGGTCTGCGCAAAGCACTGGGCCCAGACCTGCCCGTGAGCGCGGTCGTCGGCGTCCAGCTCGACGAGGTGGTTAGCGACAAGGATGACCGCGAACACGCTCGCGTCGATGCTGGCCGACATCAGCCGGTGGAGCGCCTCGCGACCTTCACCGTGCTCGCCGAACCGGGCGTGCGGGACGAACAATTCGGCCATCGCACCGACGTCCCGCGTCTCGATCGCGGCGGCGTAACGGTAGGGCAGTTGACGAATCTCTTCTTTCGCCAACAGGTCCCGGACTTCGGCGTCGTGCATCGGGACTAGGGCACCGGGGTTGGCGGGCCGAGTATGTAGCGCCCCGATTGCGGATCGTGATACCAGCCGCCGGCCGCCGATGTGCCGCCATCGACGTGCAGCGTCTGCCCGGTCACGTAGGCGCTGAGGTCGCTAGCGAGGAATATTGCGGCGCCGGCCATTTCGTCGACGTGGCCGGCCCGACCCATCGGCACCATGAGTTTGGCGTTCTCCACGCCGTTCGGTGCCATCTTCTCCAGGCTTTCGGTGAGCGTGAAGTCGGGTGCGAGCCCATTGACGCGGATATTGTGGGGCGCCAGTTCCAGGGCCGCGGTCTTGGTGAAGTTGACCACGCCCGCTTTGGCCGCGGCGTAGGCGGCAAACCCGGGCGCGGCGCGTACCGCCTCGATGGTGCTGATGTTGATGACGCTGCCGCCTCGTCCCGCCTCGACCAAGGCCCGCGCTACGCGCTGCGTACAGAGCAGGACCTGGGTCAGATTGATCCGGATCAGGGCATCCCAGCCGTTGGGGGAGGTGTCCAGCAGGCCGGACCAGAAGACCCCGCCGGCATTGTTGACGAGGATGGTCGGAACCCCCAGCGCGTCGACGGTGGTGGTTAGGGCCGCATCGACCTGCTCGGCGTCGCGTACGTCGGCGACGCACGCGAGGCCGCCGATGCGCGCGGCCACCGCCGCCGCACTCTGCTGGTCCCTTTCCCAGATCGCCACTCGCGCGCCGAATTCGGTGAAGGCCGCGGCGATGGCGCTCCCGATCCCGCCGCCCCCGCCAGTGACGACGGCGACCCGGCCGTCCAGGGACGCGGCGTTCCGATGCAGCGTCATTCAGCGTCCACGAAAGTCCGGGTCGCGTCGCTCGGTGAAGGCCGCCATGCCCTCCGCGACGTCGTCGGTCGCCGCGACCTGCTCCACCAACAGCGCCTCGGTGTGGAACGCGGCTTCGCGGTCGAGGTCGAACGCCTGATTCAGCATCGCCTTGGCCGCCGCCAGCGCCCGGGTCGGCCCGCGGGCGAGCCGTTGGGCCCACGCGGCCGTCTCGGCCTCCAGGTCGTCGGCGGCGACGACCTTGTTGACCAGGCCGATGCGTTCGGCCTCCGCAGCGGACAGCTCCTCGCCGAAGAACAGCAGCTGCTTTGCGACGTTGAACGGGACCTTGCGCGCCAGCAGATAGGCGGCCCCCCCGTCCGGCGCGAGCCCGCGCCGGACGAAAAGCTCGATGATGCGGGCACTTTCGGAGGCCACGATTAGGTCGCAGGCCAGCACCATGCTGGCGCCCACCCCGGCGGCGATCCCGTTGAGCGCACACAACACCGGCTTTTCGCAGTCCAGCAACGCGGACACCACCGCCTGGGACCCGGTGCGCAGGATGCGGGCGGCGTCGCCCGCGACCCGGTCTTTCTTGGGCTGCATTCCGGGATCCCGAAGATTCGGCCCCGTACAGAAATGCTTGTCACCGCGGCCGGTGAGCACCACCGCCCTGACGCCCGCGTCGTCGGACGCGGAACGCAGGTTTTCGATGAGGGCCTGCTGCACCGCCCGCGTCACCGAATTGCCGGTCTCGGGGCGGTCCAAGACCAACCAGAGCACCGCGCCTTCGGTGCGGACGGCGAGGTCGGGTGTCACAGCCGCATCGGCACGCTGGCGGGGCCGCGCACGGAATTGGTGTGCACGTACGTCACGGCATCACGGTCGACGTCCCAGGTCGGGAAACGCTTGAGAGTCTCCTCGAGCGCAACCCGGGCCTCCAGGCGGGCCAGTGCCGCGCCCAGGCAGAAGTGCGAGCCGTGGCCGAAGCTGATGTGGCGGATCCCCGTGCGCTCGACGTCGAGGACGTCGGGATTCTCATATTGGCGTTCGTCGCGGCCCGCCGAGCCGGTCAGCAGGGCAACGCGCGAGCCCGCCGGGATGAGCGTGCCGTGGTAGGTGACGTCGCGTTTCGTGTAGCGGCCCTGCACGGGCGACGGGGCGTCGTAGCGCAGCAGTTCCTCGACGGCGTTGCCGATGAGGTCCGGGCGGTCGACCAGCTTGGCCCGCTGGTCGGGATACTGTGCCAGCGTCAGCGCGGCCCATCCCAGCAGACGCGCAACGGTCTCATTGCCGGCGACGTTGATCATCGCGATGAACATCAACACTTCGCCATCGTCCAGGCGACGGGTCTCGCGGCCCGCCTGGACCAGGTCGGAGGTCATCAGGTTGCCGACGATGTCGTCGGTCGGTGCGGCCCGCCGTCGCTGAATCTGATCGGCGTAGTAGCCCAGCAGTTTCGCGTTGGCTTGCTGGCCCTCCTCATTCAGCTCGGTCGTGCCCTCGTCACGGTGGAGCTGGGCATCCGACCACTCGCGCAGGTTGTCGTGGTCTTCCTCGGGGAAACCCAGCAGCGAGCTGATCACCATCACCGGGAGCTTCATTGAGAAGTCGCGCACGTAGTCAAAGCCCTCGGTGCCGACGAACGCATCCAGGTAGGCGCAGCACAGTGAGCGTACCCGGTCCTCGAGCTGGGCGATCTGGGTGCGGAAGAAGGTGCGATTGACCATCTTTCGCAGTGCGGTGTGGTCGGGCGGATCCATCATGATCATCGCCCGGGGCGGCGGCCAGGGCTCGTCGGTGATCGCGTCGAGGGTGATCCCGTGCGACGAGGAAAACGTCTCGGTATCCAGCGACGCTTCCATCACGTCGGCGAACCGGCTCAAAGCGTAGAAGCCGTACTGGTCGTTGTAGTAAGTTGGCGCTTCGTCGCGCAGCCGTTTCCAGACCCCGTACGGATTCTGGTGCAACGCGCGGTCGAACGGATCCCAACGTAACTCGATCGTCGTCATCGGCATCGTCCCTCCGCCAAAGAACACTAATACATTATCTGTATAGTTGCACCATGCTGACGGCGCGGTGATCGTCTGCCCGGTGTTGAGGAGGACGAACGATGGAAACGCGAGAACTCGAGCACGTGATTTACCAGAAGGACGGCCCGATCGCGCGGATCATCCTCAACAACCCGGACGCCGCCAATGCCCAGAGCTCGGAGATGGTCCATAGTGTCAACGACGCGCTTGACGACGCGCAGTACGACTATGACATCAAGGTCGTCATCATTAAGGCCAACGGCAAGGGGTTCTGCTCCGGTCACATCCCCACCGGCGCGTATCCGGAGTTCATGGCCGAACTGCAAGCGTCCGGAAAGGTGTGGCGCTCCGCCGCGCAGTTGTTCCTGTGGCCGGTGCTGAAGTTGTGGGAATTCCCGAAGCCGGTGATCGCCCAGGTGCACGGGTACGCGATCGGCGGGGGCACGACCTGGGCGCTGATCCCCGAGATCACTGTCTGCTCCGAGGACGCGTGGTTTCAGATGCCTCTGGTGCCGGGGTTCGGTCTGCCGGGCGCCGAGACCATGTTCGAACCGTGGGTTTTCATGAACTACAAGCGGGCCGCCGAATACCTCTACACCGCGCAGCGATTGAGCGCGGCGGAAGCGCTCGAGTTCGGTCTCGTGAACCGGGTGGTCCCGGCCGATGAGCTCGAGGCTACCGTCGAGGAACTGGCCGCACAGATCGCGAAGGCGCCGCTGATCACGTTGCAGGCCGTCAAGTCCGGCGTCATCCGCGCGTGGGAGACCATGGGGTTCCGCACCCACCAACAGGCGACCAACGACCTGCAAGCAATGGTGACTGGCAGCAAGGAGTTCCAGGAGTTCATGGCGGAGCTGATGAAGAAGGGCTCCAAACCCACCGAGCGCATATAGCCATGCCTTTGAAACCGATCATCCGCTTCGGTGGTGATGAGAGCACCGAGTCACTGCGGGCCTTGATCCGCGAGTGGCTGGCAGCCAACCTCCCGGACGAATTCCGCCGCACCGCCGCGAATCCCGACTACCTCCCGCGCGACGCTCACGAGCGTGCGGTCGCGTTCTGCAAGGCGCTGCACGAGCAGGGATGGTTCGTGCCGCATTGGCCCGCCGAGTACGAAGGTGGCGGACGCGGGATCGTTGAACAGGTGGTCATCCGTGAGGAACTCGCTTATGCGGGCGCGCCGCTGGTGAACACCAACGGCGTCAACATGTTGGCGCCGGTGCTATTCAAATACGGCACGCCCGAACAAAAAGCGGAGCATCTGCCGGCCATTGCGCGCTCGGAACGCATGTGGGCACAAGGTTATTCGGAGCCAGAGGCCGGCTCGGACCTGGCGTCGCTGCGCATGACGGCCCGGCGAGACGGCGACGACTACGTCCTGGACGGGCAGAAGACCTGGACGAGCAATGGCGTGCTGGCCGACTGGATCTTCGTCCTGGCCCGCACCTCGCCCGTGGCGGACAAGCGCCAGGCCGGCATCTCGTTCTTCCTCGTGGACCTGGAAAGTCCGGGCATCACGCGCCGGCCCATCCGATCCATGACCGGCTATCCGACGTTCGCCGAGGAATTCTTCGACGGTGTGCGCGTGCCCGCCGCCAACCTCGTCGGGGCGGAGGGCGAGGGCTGGACGGTCGGGAAGGCGCTGCTGGACGCCGAGCGGTCGAATATCACCAGGGCTGCCCAGGCGCAACGCTATCTTGATGAGCTCATCGACTGGTGTCACGCGCAGAAAGGTTCCGCGCACGACCCCCTTTCCGATCCCGCCAACCGCATCGCATTGGCCCGCGCCGTCGAACGCGTCGAGGTGGGCCGCGCCATCTCGTATCGGGTAGCGCACGAACAGGCTGCCGGCGCGCTGGATCCCGCGCTGCCGTCACTGTCGAAGCTGTATCACTCCGAATTGACCGCCGAGCTACGCGGACTCGGGGCCCAAATCCTGGGTCCGGCAGGCGAACTCATGCCCGATGACCCTGACGCCGTACTCGACGGGCACTTCTCCGAAGGCCTCTTGCTGTCCCTGCTTCACAGGATTGGCGGTGGCACCAGCGAGATCCAGCGCGACTTGATCTCGACTGTCGGTTTGGGCATGCCGCGCTGACGTCAGGAGTAGGCGGCTCGTCCTTCGGCGGCCGCCGAACGTTGTTGCGCCACGGTCGCCATCGCCAGCTCGAGCGGATGAAACGCGGCGAGCTGAGCCGCCTCGGCCGAATTGATCAGCCGCTTGGTCATTTCGATCGCGCCCGCGTCGGCCTGAGAAAGTTCGTCAGCGATCGACAGCGCGCGGCTGACGGCGGATCCGGGTTCAACGATCTCGGTCACCAGCCCAAGCTGTTCGGCCTGGGTGGCCGGCAGTCGTGTTCCCCGTAGCAGTAACGAAGCGGCGCGGTTGCGGCCCAGCTGCTGGGTTAAGCGCCAGGCCAATCCGCCGTCGGGCACCACCGCTCGCGCGACGAACGGGGCGGCAAAAAATGCATCGGAAGCACATACGACTAGGTCGCAAGACAGCGCCAGGCTCCAGCCGAGGCCAACGGCGGCGCCCTCGACGGCTGCGATGGTCGGTACGGGAACCGCCTTGAGTTGCTCCATTACCCGTTGGGCGTGTTCGACGCGGGCCGCCGGCCCCAGCGGACCGCTGCCGCGTGCCGGCCCGGTCTTCAAATCTCCTCCGGCGCTGAAAAAGTCGCCCGCGCCGGCCAGGACTACGCCGCGATCGCCATACGCGACAACCCCGCCGAGCGCGATCGACAGCTCGGTCCAGGATTCGTAACACAGGGCGTTGCGTTGGTGTGGCCGGTTAAGGAAAAGGACGGCGATGCCGTCTTGTTCTTCGCGGCGAATCAGCGGATCGCTCACAGTCACCCTCGGCCGAGAAACTTGTCGATGGCGGCGCGATGCTCGGGGGTGGTGAAACACTCAGTCTCTGCGGAGATCCCGTATTCGAGGATGCCGGTGATCGCCCGCTGGGCGTGCAGGTTCAACGTCCGCTTCGTGTCCTGCACGGCCCGTGGTGGCAACGCGGCCAGCCGGTGTGCAATCGACAGCCCCTCCTGCTTGATCTCCGCGTGCGGCACGACCCGGTTGGCCAAGCCCAACTCGACCGCCTTGTCGGCCTTGATGCGTTCGCCGAGCATCAGGTACTCCTTGGCCTTCAACAGGCTCATCAGCAACGGCCACAGCACCGACCCGCCATCGCCGGCCACCAGCCCGCTCGCGACATGGGTGTCGGCGAAGAACGCCCGGTCGGACATCAGGACGATGTCGCACAACACCGCGATGCTGCACCCGAAACCGACCGCGGGCCCGTTGACGGCGGCGACCACGGGCAGCGGGAAGTCGATCATGTCGCGCACGATGCGCCGGGCGTCCCGCATCCCGGCGCGGCGTGTCACCGGGTTGTTCACGTGAGTTTCCAACCACTCCACCAGGTTTCCACCGGCGGAGAAGTAGTCGCCCGTTCCGGTGATGAGCACCGCGCGCGCTTCGGGATCCTCAGCGAGATCCGCCCATAGTCTGGTGAATGCGGTGTGCATTCTGTTGTTGACCGCGTTGGCGTCGTCAGGGTTGTTCAGCGTCACGATCCGGACGGGACCGTCGGCGGCCACGAGGATCTCCTCGCACCCGGTCAACTCCGACGTGCCCTGCGGTAGCTCGGTCATGGGCGGTCAGCCATCCTCGCGCGGCGCCAGCCACGCCGATCGTCTGGTCTGAACGAACGCGTCGCGGTCATGGCTGACCGCCCAATCCGGCGATCGCTTCTGCAGGAACGCCGTAAAGGCCTCGATTTGTTCGGCGGTTCCGATCGACGACCAGTAACCGGTCACGTCGACGGGCGGCAGCGCGCGTGCCATCTCGCGTTTGACGGCCGCGCGGGCGACGGGGCCAGTCTTTCGGACTCGCTCGAGCAACGCATCGACCTGAGACCCCAGGCTGTCGTGCGCCACGACATTGCCGACCAGCCCGAGACGCTCAGCCTCGGCCGCATCGATCCAATCATTGCCGTAGATCAGGTGATTGGCCCTCAGCGTGCCCAGTCGTTGCGGCAGGCGGGCGGCGACGAACGCCTCGTACACGCCGCGGGTCAGGTCGGGGACCCGGAACCGGGCACGGTCGGACGCGACGACGAGGTCGGCAAACAACGTCATCACCAAGCCGCCACCCATGGCGATGCCGTTGACGGCGCAGACGACGAGTTTCGGTATCTTACCGAGCGTTTCGAATGGCGTGCCGTCGTAGGACTCGGTGAACGCATCCCAGGTGCGATCCGGATTCTCCACGGCGTTCATATCGCCGCCCGCGCAGAAGACATCGCCGGTCCCGGTGATCACCAGGAAGTTCAGGTCCGGTTCGTCGGCGACGATCATCGCGGCCCGTTTGATCCCGTGATAGCCGTCGGCGGTGACGGCGTTCTTCTTCTCCGGCCGGTTGATGGTGACGGTCAGGGTGTCGCCGTCGATGCGCCCGTCGAGCTCGGCGGCACCGAGGTCGACGTCGACGGAAGCCGGTAGCGCGCTCACCGCGCCTCGATCACGGCGAGCAGTTCGCCGACGTCGTAGGTCGTCCCGGCGCTGACCTTCCAGGTGACGATGCCACTGGCCGGCGCTTCGATGTCCATCTCGACCTTGTCGGTGGCGATCTGGTAGAGGGGATCCCCCTCGGAGACGTGGGCGCCGTCCGCGACGTAGATCTCGGTGACCTCCGCTTCGGTGATCGCGTCGCCCGGTTTCGGCATCCGCACCTGGATCACACGATCCTCCTGATGGCTTCGACGAGGCGTGCGGCGTCGGGGCGGCAGGCGGCTTCCAGCGTCGCCGCCCGCGGCACGGGCGTGTACGTTCCGGCCACGCGCTGAATGGGGCTGGCCAGCACACCGAAGAGCTCCGTCCCGACGGCTGCGGCGATTTCGGCTCCCGGGCCGCAGAACCCGACGGATTCGTGGGCGACGACCAGGCGACGGGTTTTGCGGACGGATTCGAGGACGGTTCCCAGATCCAACGGCACCAGGGTGCGCAGGTCGACCACCTCCACCGAGATGCCCTCGGCGGCAAGCTGTTCGGCGGCGGCCAGGGCGGCATGTACGAGGCTGCCGTAGGTACAGATCGTGACGTCGGTGCCGGTCCGTTTGACGTCGGCCTGGCCGAGCGGGATCAGGTAGTCGGCGGTCGGCACGGGTCCCTTGCCGCCGCCGTAGAAGAGCTTCATCGACTCGATGAACAGGCAGGGATCGTCCTCCGCCAGGCAGGCGTTGAGGAGCCCGACGGCGTCGGCGGCGGTGCTGGGCCAGACGACCTTGATGCCCGGTGTGTGCATCGCCCACGCCTCGAACGCTTGCGAGTGCTGCGGGCCGGCCGCCGTGCCCACCATGGCGCGGATGACCATCGGTGCGCCCTGCCGGCCGCCGGACATGTACCGGATCTTCGCGGCGTGATTGGCGATCTGGTCCATGGCCACGCCCAGGAAGTCCACGAACATCAGCTCCGCAACCGGCCGCAGCCCGCCCAGCGCCGCACCCACGGCGGCGCCGATGATCGAGGACTCGGCGATCGGGGTGTCGCGCACTCGGCTGGCGCCGTACTTCGTCGACAACCCGGCGGTGATCTTGAACATGCCGCCGGACGGGTCGGCGATGTCCTCCCCGAGCAGCACGATCGAATCGTCGGCCGCCATCGCGCGGTCCAGCGTGCGGTGAATCGCCTGCACGAGGCCCAGGGTCTCCGTTTCACCCTCGGGAACCGCGGCCCGCTCCGTCGCGGGTGCCGCGATCTCGACGCCGTGCCCCGCGAACACGTCGCGTGTCAGTTCATCGGCATCGGGGGGGTCGGCGTCGCGGGCGGCGGCGAAGGCCGCGTCGATCTCGGCAACTAGTTGCGAATCGATGCGGTCCAGATCGGCCTCATTGGCCAGACCGTCGTCGATGAGCCGCCGCCGATACCGCGCAAAGGGCGGGTCGGCGCGCTTGGCGGCCAGTTCGTCCGGGTCGGCATAGGGCATCTGGTCGCCGAAGTAGTGCCCCTGCAGGCGGTAGGCGACGGCTTCGACGAACGACGGACCGTCACCGGAACGAGCCCGCTCGGCCGCCTCGGCCACGGCCTCATACACCGCATGTGGGTCCGTGCCGTCGACCGTGATGCCGGGCATCGCGTAGCCCGCGGCACGGTCGGACAATCTCGCCGTGCGGGTGTAGCCGGCCACCGGCGTGCATTCGGCCCACGCGTTGTTCTGGCAGAAAAACACCACCGGCAGTGCCCACAGGGCCGCCATGTTCATCGCCTCGTGGACGTAGCCGATGCTGGTCGCCCCGTCGCCGAAGCTCACCAGCACCACGCGGGCACTGCCCTTGATGGCCTCCGCCAGTGCGATCCCGTTCGCGATCAAGGGGCCGGCACCCACGATGCCGGTGGTCCAGGCGATGCCGTGGTCGGGGTCGTAGATGCCCATGGCGCCGGCCTTGCCCTTCGACAGACCGGTGCCGCGGCCCAGGATTTCGGCGAAGTAGCCGGGCAGGTCGATGCCCTTGGCCACCACGTCGCCGAGGCCGCGATAGGTCGTCACGAGTTGGTCGGTGCTTGACAGGGCGAGCGCGGCCCCGGCGGACATCGCTTCCTGGCCGTCCACCGGCCAGTAGCTCATCGCGATTTCGCCGGAAGACAGCCCTTTTCGGACGCGCTGGTCGCTGTGGTGCACCTTGCTCATGAGTCGATACAAGTCGACGGCACGGTCGCTGCTCAGGGCCCGGGTTCCGGTGTCTACCTGCGTGGCCATCACCCCTCCTTCGCATGCGGACTCCGCCGACGAGCATACAATACAATATGACGATATCTGTTCAGTCGTCCGATGGGCGACTCGCTTGACTATCGAGGGGAACTCCAACTGCCATGCCCGAGCGACCAGCCCTGCAAGCCGGTGACGGTCTGCCCGCCCATGTCCACGGTGCCGCCGACCCCCGATTTGCCTGCGCGGTAAGAACGTTTGCCAAGCTGTTTCCCGGCCCACGCTATGGCGGTGGGGCGTTGTCCGTGTATGTCGATGGGGAACCCGTCGTCGACGTGTGGACCGGCTGGTCCGATCGCAAGGGGCGGCTGCCCTGGTCCGCGGACACCGGCGCGATGGTCTTCTCCGCCGGCAAGGGGGTGGCATCGACGGTGTTGCACCGGCTCGTCGACCGTGGGTTGCTGTCGTACGACGCCCCGATCGCGCAGTACTGGCCCGAGTTCGGCGCCAACGGTAAGTCCGACATCACGGTGCGCGACATGATGCGGCACACGACGGGCCTGTCCCGGCTCGGGACCATTACCACCGAGCAGTTGCTCGATCACCGGTTCATGGAAGAGCGGCTCGCCGCGGCGCCGGTCGATCGCCTCGCCGGGCGCGCGGCGTATCACGCGTTCACCTTCGGCTGGTTGGCATCCGGGTTGGCCCGCGCGATCACCGGCAAGGGCATGCGGGAGCTGTTCCGCACGGAGATCGCGGGACCCCTGGACACGGACGGTATCCACCTGGGGCGGCCGCCCGCCGACGGGCCCACGAAGGCGGCGCAGACGATGTTCCCGCAACGGTTCTCGGGCGGGGCGGTGCTGGGCCGGCTGATCTCGCTGATGGCCAGATTGCCGGTTCCGGGCCCGCTCGGCGCGACCTACGTACCCGGCATCACCTCGCTGGTGCAGGGCGACATGCCGCTGCTGGACAGCGAGATTCCCGCCGTGAACGCGGTGGTGACCGCGCGGGGGCTGGCCAAAATGTACGGAGCGCTCACCAACGGGGGAAATATCGATGGGCAGCGGTTCCTCTCAGAGGAATTGGTCGCGTCGCTCACGGGCAGGCGCAGCTTGCGGCCGGACCTGAACGTCTTCTTCCCAATGTCCTTTCACCTGGGCTACCACGGGTCACCAGTGCCGGGCCTACTGCGGGGTTTCGGGCATGCCGGTCTGGGCGGGACCATCGGCTGGGCCGACCCGATCACCAGGAGCTCATTCGGCTTCGTGCACAACCGCCTGCTGACGCCGATGATCGCCGACCAACTCATCTTCGTGCCGTTGCTGGTACCGCTGCAGCGTGCCGTCAACCAGGCACACGGCAGTGGGCTCGTCACCGTGCCCCGCTTCGGTGCACGACCCTCCGACGAGGCGCGCACCGAAACCGCCGGCCGCTAACCCGACAACCTCTGGGGGGTATCGTCGACGGGTCTCTGTCCGGCCGGCACGGGAAGCAGATGGATATCTCGCGGGCGGTTCCCCATGCGGAACTCGAAGCGCTGTCCCGCAGGTACGCGGCGGCGGTCGATCGCCGAGATCGCGACGCGCTCCTGGCGGTGTTCACGCCCGACGCTTCGATGCTCGTCGAAAGACCGGGGCGCGAACCCGGAACGCTGACCGGTCACGACGAGATCCAGCGAGTCATCGGCATCGTCGCCCGCTGGGCGCGGACGGCTCACCTCATAGCCCAGGGCCTGTACGTCATCGAGGGGGGATCTGCGGTAGGCGAAATCTACTGCACCGCCAATCACTTTCGCGTTGACGAGCAGGACGGTCGCAACCACGTCATGCACATCCGCTATCTGGACGAGTATGTAATCGACGCCGAGGGGCGGTGGCGGATCGCACACCGCAGGGTCGTCGTCGATGCCACCGAAGACCGGCGCGCGTCGATCGAGGAACACAGTTGATGGCCTCGCTACAGCTGTCGATGGGGATTCCGTCGTTTTCGGCCGCGGCACCGTCGGACTGGGAACACCTCACGGAGTGGGCACAGCTGTTGGAGGGCGCTGGATTCGACCGCCTGCTGGTGTCGGAGCACGTCGCGTTCGGCATGAACATGGACGCGTACGCGGATCCACGGACGGGCGGAACCGTAGGCGGTCGCCAACCGACCGGGCCGGACGGGCACTGGCTGGAACCGCTCACGACGCTGACGTACCTGGCGGCGAGGACGGAGCGAATTCGGCTGGGCACAAACGTTCTGCTCGCCGCGCTGCGCCCGGCCGCGGTCCTTGCGAAAACCCTGGCGACGATGGACGTGCTGTCCGATGGCCGCCTCGATGTCGGGGTGGGCGTCGGCTGGCAGCGTGAGGAATACGACGCGGCCGGGGTGGACTTCGACCGGCGCGGGCCGATCCTGGACCAGACGCTCGAGGTATGCCAGCGGTTGTGGCGGGAGAACGAGGTGAGCTACCACTCCGCCGATTTGAGTTTCGAGCGGATACACCAGATGCCCAAACCCGTTCAGCCCGGCGGGGTGCCGGTCTGGGTGAGCGGGACGGTGAACCGAGCCGTCGCTCGCCGGCTCGCTCGTTTTGGACGGGGCTGGATCCCGTGGGGCCCGGACGCGCGGGATGTCGCCGGGGGAATAAGTCGAATGCGCGCCGCGGTCGAGCGCGCCGGGGGTAACCCGGACGGGTTCGGTGTTGCCGGGACTCTGCGCGTGCAAACGAGCGCCGATGGCCGACTCGACCTCGCCGCGGTCGCCGCGGGGGCGGCCTCGCTGGCCAAGGCCGGCGTGACCGACCTGCGGATGACGCACTGGCCCTTGCCCTCCGCCCACCGGGACCGTGACATCCCCGCACTCGTCCGCGCGGTCCGTGACGCTGTCGACGCCTAGGGCGTGCGGATCGACTCGAGCTGCGCAGCGAGCAGCATCCGGTCGAAGTAGCACCGTTCCAGGATGAGGTCGGGCCCCCGGAAGCCGAAGAGGTTGATGCTCAACATGTCGAGTGGTGTGCCGGGCGCGGTCGTCCGGGTTTCCACGGCCATACCGTCCTCCCCGTGGAAGATCGCCTCTGCGGCATATCGCAGCATGGGGAGATCCGCCCACTGTTGCAACAACATTGCGCGGACCGCCTCGTCGCCGTCGAAAACGGTTCCGGCAGGGATGATCTCGTAACGGGGATGGGTGAAGGTGGCCATCGCCGCCTCCAGGTCGCGCGCATTCTCGGCCGCGACGTGCCGGAGCACGAGCTCTTCGCGGGCGCGCCGCAGCGCGGTGTCGGGACTCACTTCGGCTCGAAGACAGGGAGGTTGCGGCCGTCCTCGAGCGGCACCCACGCCACGGTGACGCGGTCGCCGACCGCGGGTGGGGGACCGAACACGTTCGACATCATGCGGACACCTTCGTCCAGATCGACGAGCACCACCGAATACGGCACCTTGTCGGCGAGGACCGGGAGCGCGGCGCGGTGGTGCACGCTGACCGCGTAAACGACCCCGTCGCTACTCAACTTCTCCCACACCAGCGATGACCCCCCGCAGTGCGGGCAGACGAACCGTGGGTACCAAACGAGCCGCACGCACGAGTCGCATCGTTGGACCGTCAACTCGCGACGACGGGTCGCGTCCCAGAAGGGCGCGGACACCGGGCTGGGCTCCGGGACCGGCAGCGTATCGGTCACAGCGTCGCCTCCGTTCCCAAAATCACCGTCGAGGTGGCCGAGAGCACCCCGCCGGTGCCATGTGCCACAGCCGCTTTCGCGTCCGGGACTTGGCGTTCGCCGCACTCGCCGCGCAACTGGCGCGTTGCCTCGACGAGCAGGAAGGCCCCGAACGCGCCGGGGTGGGTGTAGCAGAGCCCGCCGCCGGAAGTCTGACCGGGCAGGGACCCTCCGGGTCCCAATGCGCCGTCCTCGACAAACGGACCCCCTTCGCCCTTGCCGCAGAAGCCCAAGTCTTCGAGCGCCAGCAACACCGTGATCGTGAAGGAGTCGTATAGCTCGACCACGTCGATGTCGGCCGGGGTGAGGCCCGCGGCGCGGAAGGCGGCCGGCCCGGACACCGCCCCGGGCGTGACGGTGAGATCGGGCATTTGGGAGATCATCGCGTGCGAGGCCGCCGACGCCGCCCCCAGGACGAAGGCCGGCGGCCTGGCCAGGTCGCGGGCACGCTCGGCGCTGGTGACTACCAGCGCCGCGGCGCCGTCGGTGACCAGGCAGCACTCCAGCTTGTGCAGCGGTTCGGCGACGAAGCCGGACTCAAGGACGTCCCGCACGCTGATCGCCTCGCGCAGGTGAGCCCGCTCGTTCATTGCCGCCCACCGCCGGGTGTCGACGGCGATCTGCGCCAGCTGCTCGGGCGTCGTCCCGTAGGTCGCCATGTGCCGATTGGCCGCCAGCGCGTAGGCGCTGATCGGGAGCATGACCCCGAAGGGCGTTTCCCATTCCAGCCGCTCGGGGGTGGCGAAGACCCCGAGGCCCTTTTCGCCACGCTTGCGCGCGGCGCGCGGCGTCGAGGCATAGACGATCACCACCGTCTCCGCCTCGCCGGCCGCGATTGCCGCGGCGGCGTGCTCGACGTACAACCCGTAGCTGGCGCCGCCGGTCTGCGTCGCGTCGGTGAATCGCGGCGCTATCCCCAGGTACTCGGCCAGCTCCACCGAATGCATGAGCGTTCCGCCGGTGCAGGTGCACAGCCCGTCGACGTCGCGTAGCGACAGGCCCGCGTCGGCCAGGGCGGCGGTGATCACGCGCGCCTCGAGCTCGCGCAGTGGAACATCGATCACCCCGCTCGCCGAAACCTCGTCGGCCACACCGGCAATGGCGGCCACACCACGTGTCGTCAACTTGCTGTCCCTTCGAAGAGTTCGCGCAGCGCGGGTTGGCTGACCTTGAGCGACGGCGTGCGGGGCAACTCCTCGACGATGATCAGGCGGGCCGGGACGTAGTAACGGCTCAATCGTTCACGCACGTACGCGAGCAGCTCGTCCGCCGTGGCGCGGCCGCCGTCGGTCAACTCGACCGCCGCGACCGGCACCCGGCCGAGCCGTTCATCGGGCAGGCCGGTGACCCCAGCATCGCGGACAGCCGGATGGTTACGGAGCACGCCGACGATGTCGTCCGGATTGACCTTGAAACCGCCGCGAATGATGACGTCGTCCGTGCGGCCGTCGATGAACACAAACCCGTCGGCGTCAACCCGGCCGAGGTCGGTGGTCCGCACCCAGTCCCCACCTTCGGTGCGTACCTCGATGCGGCCCTGCTCGCCGGGCGGCATCTCGGTGTCGTCCTCGAGGGACATGACTCGAATCTCCCGGCCGCGTTGCGGGCGCCCCACGCTTCCGCGTTTGGCGGTCGCCCATTGCCGGTGCAGAGCGAGGTTCCAACCGGCCACCCCGCCGGCGAATTCCGTTGCCCCGTAGGACGGCAGCACCGCGACGCCGTAGCGGCACTCGAACCTCGTCTGGACGTCGACCGGCAGATGTGCGGTGCCCGAGGTCACCACCTCGACGCTCGAGAACGCTTCCGGATCCACCCCTGCGTCGAGCACCATCGCCATCGCCGACGGCACCAGGCTCACGGCCTTCGGTCGGTGCCGGAGTAGCAGATCCACAAAGTCGGGAACCCGGAATCGCTCCTGGAGCGCGATCTTTCGTCCCTCGCAGATGTTGAGCAGCGTGCGGAACACCCCGGACATATGCACCAGGGGAGACGAGACGATGGCGACGCCAGAACGCAGTCTGAGCTCCGAGTCATGTCCGGCGCCAACACGGTAATGCGCGCTCGCCGCCGCGACGGTGTGCTCAAAGGAGCTGTAGGACAGCGGTATCCGCTTGGGCGGGCCGGTGGTGCCACTCGTCAGCATCTCGACGGCGATGCCGTCACCGGGCGGGCGGAAGGGGCCCGGTCCGGGATGTTCCAGCCCGGCCACCAGGGTGGCGCCGGCCATTTCATTTGACAGCGCAACACCCAGGGCCCCGGCGGCGGCGTCGACGATTCCTGGACGCTCCCAATCGGTCTGCACGGCCACCACCGCGGGCAACCGCAGCCCGCGGATGTCCGCGCAGAGCCCGGCGTCGCCCTGTGCCGGATTGATCGTGACTACGCAACCGTCGGTCAGCAGCACGCCGAGCAGGGCCCCGACCATCGCGGGATGATTGCGCAGCACCAGCCCGACGGAGGATCCCTCCCCCAAACCTGCTCGCCTTAAAGACGTTTGAACGCCCGCGGCGATGTCCGACAACGCCTGCCAATCCACCCACCGGCCCTCGTACTCGATCGCGGGCGCCCGCGGGTCGAGGGCGAGCACCGCGCGGATGCGGTCGGCGAGTTGCTGGCTCAAGCCGCGGCTGCCGCGAGTTCGGTCGCCGCGGGGATCACCTCTTGGGCGAACAGCTTCATCGACTCGTATACCTTCGTGCGGTCCATGGCGCCGCCGCGCGACATGCGCAAAATGATGTTGCGCCAGCCCATGTCGATGACGGTGCGCATCTTCTCGACGATGCGGTCCGGGTCACCCATCAGCGTGAGGTGCGAATTCAGCACCTGCTCGTAGCTCTGCTTGTCATGTTTGTCGAACCAGTCCGAGTAGGCCTTGTAGTCGGCCGGGATCTCCCCGCCGCGCTCGAACGGGCTCGAATACTTGCGATGGGTCTGGATCGAGAGCTCGACGCTCTCGCGCGGGTAGCTGCGGGCGAACGCGTCGTCGGCGTGGCAGAAGGCGTTGAGCAGCGCCCACACGTTGCCGGTGGCGGCGTCGAGTCCCTTTTCCGACTGCACCTTCAGGTAGATGTCCAGTGCACCCTGCAAATCCGGGTCCACCTGGTAGGGGTTCCCGATGATCGCCCCGAACCCCTTCTCGGCGAGCCACTCGAAGCTCGACGGCGTCTTCATCACGGTGCCCCAGACAGGGATCGGCTGCTGCGCCGGTCGCGGGTAGATCGTGACGTCCTCGATCTGGAAGTACTTGCCCTGGAAGCTGACGTTCTCTTCGGTCAGCAGGCGGCTGACGATTTCCACACATTCCTGGTAGCGGCCGGTGGCCTCGTCCATCGAGATGCCGAAGCCCTTGAACTCATGCGCCTGATAGCCGCGCCCGAAGCCGGCGTCGAAGCGCCCGCCGGACAGGACGTCGACCATGGCGATGCGTTCGGCCAATTGAATCGGCTCGTGGAAGGGCGCCACCATGCACGCGGTACCGATCCGGATGCGTTCGGTCTGCGCGGCGATGGCCGTGGCCACCTGCGGCAGGTCCGGGAGCATGCCGTAGGGGGAGAAGTGGTGTTCGGCCAGCCAGATCTCGTCGTACCCGAGTTCCTCCGCCCAGCGCGCCTCCTCCAGCACGTTGGCCAGCACCTCCCGCTCGGTGAGGTGGTTGGGCTTGTCGCCGAGGATGAACACGCCGAACTTCATGTCGGTCCCTCCCGTTGTTCGCATGGGAAAAAGTAGTTGCACTGACTGTCACAATAATGCACGATTGAACACATATCGTCAATCCGTTCAGTAGGAGGCGCCGTTGACTCTGTCCGACTCTGCCGTCGGAACCGCGTTGCCGCCGAACACCTTCTGCTGGTGCGAGACCGACGTGATCCTCTACGCGTTGGGGGTGGGCGCCCGTCCGCCTGCTGAGCTGAGGCTGCTCAACGAGGCCTACGGCCCGGATGTCCTGCCGACGTTTGCCTTGGTGGCCAACTGGTGGGCCGTCAAGGACCTGCGCGGTGTGCTCGACCTGGGTACGTATCCGATCGTTCACTCTGCGCAGTCGCTGGAACTGCATCGGCCGATCGGTGCCAGCGGGGAAATGTCGGTGCAAGCCGAGGTGTCGGCCGTATGGGACAAGGGCAAACACGCCGCGGTGGAATTGACCAGCCGCGGCGCCGACCCGGACGGGACCGTGTTCGTCGCCAAATCCCAAACCATGGTCCTCGGTGCGGGGGGATTTGGCGGTGAGCGTGGGCCCGCTGCCGAACCGGACCCCGACGGGCCACCGGACGCTGTGTTCGACGATGTCGTCCGACCCGAGCAGGCCGCCCTCTACCGGCTCTCGGGCGACCGCAACCAGCTGCACATCGACCCGGATGCGGCCCGCAAGTACGGCTTCGACGACGTATTCCTGCATGGGTTGTGCACGCTGGGATTCGCCGCCCGGGCGGTGATCGGCCGGATCGCCGACGGGGATCCGCGGTCGCTGACATCCTTGTCCTGCCGGTTCTCCAAGCAGGTGAAGCTCGATGCGCCGCTGCGGACGGAGATCTGGCGAACCGAAGATTCGGTGCGCTTCCGGACGCTGCAGGGCGACGCCGTCGCCCTGAGCTCCGGAACCGCCACGCTGGCAGGGGTATGAGCATGGATCAGCGACGGGCCCGCGGATTGCGCAACCGACAGGCGCTCACCCACGCGGCGATCGCGCTGTTCGACACCCAGGGCTATGAGGGGACCACCGTCGACCAGATATCCGCGGCCGCTGGGGTCGCGCCGCGGACGTTCTTCCGCCACTTCGCCAGCAAGGAAGACATCCTGTTCGACGGCTACGCCGAGCGGCTGCAGGAGGCGATCCGCCGGTTTCGCGCCGCGCGCTCCGACTCCCTGTGGGACGCGCTCGCCGAGACATCGATGGCGGTGGCGCGGGCGATCGTCGATCAGCCCGAGATGTTCTTGGTCCGCGCGCGGATGTATCACGGCTTACCGGCGCTGCGCGCGACCATGCTGCGGATCAACGAGGACTGGATCGATCAGCTCACCGCCGAGGTCGCACGCTGGCTGGGCAGCGACACCCAACCGGACTTGCGGCCTCGGCTGGCCGCCACGCTGATCAACGCCGCCAACCGCGCCGCGATCGATTCGTGGGTCGCCGACGGCGGTCAGGGTGACTTGTTGGAACTCA
>NZ_LZIZ01000247.1:0-68087 GCF_001666915.1 Mycobacterium sp. E3339
GCGCGAACGCGTCGACCCCGTAACGCAACACGGGATTCCAGTAGGTCATCACCACGGCGCGCCCGCCGGCCGCGCTGATCGCCTCGACCGCGGCGAGCGTGTCCCGCACCCGCACCCCCCCTTGCAGCGCGGCCTCGGTGGCGCGGGCGATGGTCGGCCCGTCCATGCCCGGATCCGAATAGGGCACCCCGACTTCGATGAGGTCACAACCGGATTCCACCAGGGCGCGCATCCCGTCCACCGAGGTCGGCACGTCGGGGTAACCGGTGGGCAGGTAGCCGATCAGGGCCGCGCGATTGTCGTTGCGGCACGCCTCGAAGACCGACCCGAGCCTGCTGGCATGTTTTTGTTCCACGGTCACCGCTCGCCCGGCCCCATCAGGCCGAACCATTTCGCGGCCGTCTCGACGTCCTTGTCCCCCCGCCCCGAGAGGTTCACCACGATGATCGCGCCCCGCCCCAACTCCAGGCCCAACTTCACCGCGCCGGCCACCGCGTGTGCCGATTCGATGGCGGGGATGATGCCCTCGGTGCGGCACAGCAGCGCGAACGCGTCCATCGCCTCCGCGTCGGTGATCGGCCGGTACTCGGCGCGCCCGATCTCTTTGAGATACGCGTGCTCGGGCCCCACCCCCGGATAGTCCAGACCCGCTGAGATGGAATGGGATTCGATGGTCTGGCCATCCTCGTCCTGCAGCAGGTACGAGAACGAGCCCTGGAACGCGCCGGGCGAACCACCGGCGAAAGTCGCCGCGTGCCTTCCGGTTTCGACCCCGTCACCGGCGGCCTCGAAGCCGACCAGACGCACGCCCGGATCGTCGATGAACGGGTGGAAGATGCCGATGGCGTTGGATCCGCCGCCGACGCAGGCCACCACCGCGTCGGGCAGCCGGCCCGCCTGAGCCTGGATCTGCACGCGTGCCTCCAGGCCGATGATGCGCTGGAAATCGCGCACCATCGCCGGAAAGGGGTGCGGGCCCGCCGCGGTGCCGAAGCAGTAGTAGGTGTTGTCGGCGTTGGTCACCCAGTCGCGAAACGCCTCGTTGATGGCGTCTTTGAGCGTTTTCGAGCCGCTCTGCACCGACACGACCTCGGCGCCCAGCAGGCGCATCCGCGCCACGTTGAGCGCCTGACGCGCGGTGTCGACGGCGCCCATGTAGATGACGCATTCCAGCCCCAGCAGCGCGCACGCGGTGGCGGTGGCGACGCCGTGCTGCCCGGCGCCCGTCTCGGCGATGACCCGGTTCTTTCCCATCCGCTTGGCCAGCAACGCCTGACCGAGGACGTTGTTGATCTTGTGAGAACCGGTGTGGTTCAAGTCTTCTCGTTTGAGGAAGATGCGCGCCGAACCGGCGTGCTCGGACAGCCGGGTGGCCTCGTACAGCGGTGACGGCCGGCCGGCATAGTTGGCCTGCAGGTCGTCCAGGGTGTCCAGGAAATCGGGGTTGATGCGTTCCTTCTCGTAGGCGGCGGTGACCTCTTCGATCACCGCCATCAACGCCTCCGCGACGTAACGGCCGCCGTACACGCCGAAATGACCACCCGGGTCAGGTTCATGGGAGGTGGGTTCGGCGACGGCTGCACTCGGAAGGGGAAGGTCCGGGCGGGACAGATTGACCATCACCAATGCTCTACGCGGATACGGCTCATGGGGTTCAACGTTTCGGCGCCGGTGCTGCTCAAGACTCGACGACTAGCGTGAGGGTTTCGGACAGGACGGGTGAGTGCCCGCGGTCACCAGGTCGGCGACGGCGGCGCGCGGGTCACCGCTTTTGACCAGACCCTCGCCGACCAGAACGGCGTCCGCGCCGGCGCCGGCGTAGGCCAACAGATCCCCGGTGCCGCGGACACCGGACTCGGCGATCCTGATCACGTTGCTGGGCAGGCCCGGAGCGATGCGCGCAAAGCAATCCCGGTCGACCTCCAAGGTGGCGAGATCGCGCGCGTTGACACCGATTACGTTGGCCCCGGCCTTGAGCGCCCGGTCGGCCTCTTCCTCGGTGTGCACCTCGACAAGGGCCGTCATGCCCAGTGATTCGGTGCGGTCCAGCATCGACACCAGGGCCGACTGGTCCAGCGCGGCGACGATCAGCAACAACATGTCGGCGCCGTGCGCGCGGGCCTCGTGGATCTGATACGGCTGGACCACAAAGTCCTTGCGCAACACCGGTATCGAGACCGCGGCGCGAACCGCGTCGAGGTCGTCGAGCGATCCGTGGAACCGCCGCTCCTCGGTCAGGACGCTGATGATGCGGGCCCCGCCATCCTCGTACGCGCGAGCCAATTTCGCCGGATCGGCAATGGTCGCCAGGGAACCCGCGGACGGGCTGGCCCGCTTGACTTCGGCGATGACACCGATGCCCGGCTCGCGCAGGGCGGCCATCACGTCGCGCGGCGGCGGCGCCGCGGCGGCGGCGGCCTTGATTTCGGACAGGCTGATGAGCGCTTCGCGCGCGGCGACGTCGGCCCGGACTCCCTCGAGGATGGAGTCAAGCACGGTAGCCGGACTCATGCCTGTTGCTTCCCTTCGCGCGGTCACCCATCGCCAATCTGATAGCCGATTGCGACGACGTGAATGAAGGGTAGCGGCACTCGGGTCGCGGCCCGTCACCGACCCTCGGTGTCCGACTTGCGATCGGTCGGGTCCCCCGTCGGGTCGGCGCCCTCGTCAAGCGCGTCCCAGATCATCCGCTCCGACATTTCCGGCGTCTCCGGCTGCTCCAGCATCGCGCCGTCGCCCTCGTCGCGTAGCACATTTGAGCGGCGCGTCGCCGGCGCCGCATACTTTTCCGCGCTCAACCGGGCCGACCCGGAGTCTCCGGCCGACCGCAACAGCAGCACCGCCGCGACCAGGGTGCACACCGCGGCGGCCACCGCGATGCCCGCGCCCCAGTACCGGCGTTCGCTGCCGACCAGCGACATCACCGCGACGTGCGCCAGATCCGCCCCGCGCACCGCGACGTCGGGCAGCGCCCACAGGCTGACCCCGAGATATCCGACCGCCAGGCTGGCCAGCGCCAGCAGCCCGGCCAGCACCCGCAGCTGCCAGCCGCGCACCGCGATCGCCGCCACGGCCGTCGCGAGCATGAGCACCGCCAGCGGCACCAGCGCCGTCGACCAGGCCGCACCGGACAGCGTCACCTCGCGCGGCGGACCCAGCCCGTCGAACGACCGGACCACCACCCACGGCAGCCGTGACGCCGCCCATAACGCCGCCGCGGATGCCACCAGCAACACCTGGGCCACCCGGACGGCCAGCCGGGCCCGCCGATTCGGCCGCGCCTCAGTCATGGTGACCGGTGTCGGGCGCGGTCAGGGTCTCGGCGGCGGCGATCGCGTTGAGCACGGCGCGCGCCTTATTGGAAGCCTCGGTGTACTCGTACGGACCGTTGGAGTCGGCCACCACCCCGCCGCCGGCCTGCACATAGGCGGTGCCGTCGCGCATCAGCGCGGTGCGGATGGCGATCGCGAAGTCGGCGTTGCCGGCGAAGTCGAGGTAGCCGACCACGCCGCCGTAGAGGCCGCGGCGCGTCTTCTCCACCTCCTCGATCAGCTCCATGGCGCGCACCTTCGGCGCGCCCGACAGCGTGCCGGCCGGGAAGCAGGCCGTCACGGCGTCCAAGGCGGTCCGGCCCTCGGCGAGCATCCCCGTCACCGTCGACACCAGGTGCATCACGTGGCTGTAGCGCTCGATGTGGCTGTAGTCCTCGACGCGCACGGTGCCCGGCGCGCAGACCCGGCCAAGGTCGTTGCGGCCCAAGTCAACCAGCATCAGGTGCTCGGCCCGTTCCTTCTCGTCGGCCAGCAGCTCCTTCTCCAGCAGCTGGTCCTCCTCGTCGGTCTGCCCGCGCCACCGGGTTCCGGCGATCGGATGCGTCATCGCCCAGCCGTCGTGCACGGTGACCAGCGCCTCCGGGCTGGAGCCGACCACCGAAAAGTCGATTCCCCCAGCGCCGTTCGGGACATGCATCAGGTACATGTAGGGGCTGGGGTTGGTGACGCGCAGCATCCGGTACACGTCGATCGGGTCGACGTCGGTGTCCATCTCGAAGCGCTGGGACGGCACCACCTGGAAGGCCTCGCCTGCGGCGATCTGCTCGACGAGGTAGTCGACGATCTTGCCGTACTCCTCGACGCTGCGCTGCGCGCGATAGCGCGGCTCGGGCCGGTCGAACGTGCCGACCGTGGACGGCAGCGGCTGGCCGAGCGCCGCGGTCATCACGTCCAGGCGGGCGACCGCGTCGTCGTAGGCCTCGTCGACCCGCTCGTCGGTGCCGTTCCAGTTCACCGCGTTGGCGATCAGCGTGATGGTGCCCTCGTGGTGGTCGACGGCGGCCACGTCGGTGGCGAGCAGCAGCAGCATGTCCGGCAGGTGCAGGTCGTCGACGGCCAGCTCGGGCAGGCGCTCCAGGCGCCGCACCATGTCGTAGGCGAACAATCCGACCATGCCCCCCGACAGCGGCGGCAGCCCGGGCAGCGCAGCGGTGGCCAGCAGCTCCAGGGTGGCCCGCAGCGCGTGCAGCGGGTCGCCGCCGGTGGGCGCGTCCTGCGGCGCCGCGCCGAGCCAGACCGCTTCGCCGTCGCGGACGGTCAGCGCCGACGGCGCCCCGGCGCCGATGAACGACCAGCGCGACCAGGATCGGCCGTGCTCGGCGGATTCCAGCAGGAACGTGCCCGGGCGATTGGCGGCGAGCTTGCGGTAGGCCGACAGCGGCGTCTCGCTGTCGGCCAGCACCTTGCGGGTCACCGGAACCACCCGATGCTCGGCGGCGAGCTGGCGGAAGTCCTCTCGGGAGGTCGTCGCGGCGAGGTGGGCGTGCACCGAACCATCCTCGCAGATGCATTTGCCCAGCCCGGGCGTAGCCTGACGCCCATGAAAACTGGTGACACCGTCGCGGACTTCGAACTTCCCGACCAGACGGGAACGCCCCGCAAGCTCAGCGACCTGCTTTCCGGCGGGCCGGTGGTGCTGTTCTTCTACCCCGCCGCGATGACGCCCGGCTGCACGAAGGAGGCCTGCCACTTCCGGGACCTGGCCGCCGAATTCGCCGCCGTGGGCGCCAACCGGGTGGGCATCAGCGTCGATCCGGTGCAGAAGCAGGCCAAGTTCGCCGACCTGCAGAAGTTCGACTACCCGCTGCTGTCGGACACCGAGGGCACCGTCGCCACGCAGTTCGGCGTCAAGCGCGGCCTGCTCGGCAAGCTGCTGCCGGTCAAGCGCACCACCTTCGTCATCGACACCGATCGCACCGTGCTCAACGTGATTTCCAGCGAATTCAGCATGGACACCCACGCCGACAAGGCGCTCGAGACGCTGCGCGGCCGGTCGGCGCCTACGGGCTGATCGCCAGGAACACGTACGCGGCGAGCAGCACCAGATGCAGCTCGCCCTGCAGCCGGGTGGCGCGCCCGGGCACGACCGTCAGCATGCTGATCACGACGGTCAGCGCCAGCAGCACCAGCTGAATGGGACCCAGGCCGAGCACCAGGGGCCCCTTGAGCCAGATGGACGCCAGCGCGATCACCGGAATGGTGAGCCCGATGCTGGCCATCGCCGAGCCGTACGCGAGGTTGAGGCTGGTCTGGATGCGGCCCTGGCGCGCGGCGCGCGCGGCCGCCAGGGTTTCCGGCAGCAGCACCAGCGCGGCGATCACCACGCCGACGAAGGACTGCGGAAACCCGACCGCGGTCACCGCGCGCTCGACGGCCGGCGATTCCTCCTCGGCCAGCCCCACCACCGCGACGAGCGCCACCAGCAGCAGCCCCAGGCTGCCCAGGGCGGCGCCGCGGCTCGGCGGTTCGGCGTGGCTCTCGTCCTCGAACAGCCGCTTGCGCTGGCCCTTCTGGGCGATCGGCAGGAAAAAGTCGCGGTGGCGCACCGTCTGGGTGAAGACGAACACCAGGTACACCAGCAGCGACGCGACCGCCGCGAACGCCAGCTGGCCGGGCGAGAACTCCTTGCCCACTTGGCTGGTGGTGAACGCGGGCAGCACCAGGCTCAGCGTCGCCAGCGTGGTGACCGTGGCCAGCGCGGCGCCACTGCCCTCGGCGTTGAACAGCGTGACGCCGTAGCGCCGGGAGCCGAGCAGCAGCGACAACCCCGCGATGCCGTTGGTGGTGATCATCGCCGCCGCGAACACGGTGTCCCTGGCCAGCGTCGCGGCCTCGTTGCCCCCGGACGCCATCAGCGAGACGATCAGCGCCACCTCGATCACCGTCACCGCCGCCGCGAGCACCAGCGAGCCGAACGGCTCCCCGACCCGGGCCGCGACCACCTCCGCGTGATGCACGGCGGCCAGGACGGCGCCGATGAGCAATGCCGCCGCCAGCGCGACCAGCGCCGGGCCCAGCTTCTCGCCCCAGATCACGGCCAGCACGGCGACGGCAAGCAGCGGCACGACCGCGGTCCACGACACCCGTCTCAACATCGACCGCCATTCTCATCGAAGGCACCCGATCGGTCGACTTCTTCCCGCCCGATCACGGTCCCGAATTACCGGCCCGTGCAACGGCGGCCTCAGTAGCATGCTCACATGCCGACGACCGAAGGCCTCGCCGAAGGAGAGGTGTTCGCCGGTTACACGATCGTGCGGCGCCTGGGGGTCGGCGGCATGGGGCAGGTGTATCTGGCGCAGCACCCGAGGCTGCCCCGCCGCGATGCGCTCAAGGTCCTGCCCGGCGAGCTGACCGAGAACGACGAATTCCGCCAGCGCTTCAACCGCGAGGCCGATCTGGCCGCGAACCTGTACAACGAGCACATCGTCGGAATCCACGACCGCGGGGAACACGAAGGGCAACTGTGGATTTCGATGGACTACGTCGAGGGGACCGACGCAGCACAGCTGCTGCGCGAGCAGTATCCGTCCGGCATGCCCGCGGCACACGTCGTCGAGATCGTCTCCGCGGTGGCCGACGCGCTGGATTACGCGCACGCCCGCGGACTGCTGCACCGTGACGTCAAGCCCGCCAACATCCTGCTGGGCTCCCCGCAGGCGGGCAGGCGCCGGATCCTGCTCGCCGATTTCGGAATCGCCCGCGAGCTGGACGAGATCAGCGGGCTCACCGCGACGAACATGTTGGTGGGCACCACCGCCTACTGCTCCCCCGAGCAATTGCAGGGCGCGGAGCTGGACGCCAGCACCGACCAATACGCGCTGGGCTGCACCGCGTACAACCTGCTGACCGGCACGGCGCCGTTCCACCACTCCAACCCCGCCGTGGTCATCAGCCAGCACCTGTCCGCGCCGCCGCCGCGCCTGAGCCAGTCGCGGCCCGACCTGGCCGCGCTCGACCCGGTCATCGCGAAGGTCCTGGCCAAGCACCCGAGCGAGCGGTACGCCAGCTGCACGGATTTCGCCGCCGCGCTGGCCGGGCGCCTCGACGGCGCGCGACGCACCGAAGTGATCGCCGCGCCCACCGAAGCCATCGCGTCAACGCCGGATGTCCGCGCTCCCGAGCCCGAAACCCCGTCCGCACCAATGGAAGCCGCGCCATCGCCGCGGCGGGGCGGCCGGTCGGGCTCGACGACACTGGTGGCGGCGCTGATCGCCATCGCGCTGGTCGGAATCGCCGCCGTGGTCGGCATCCTGCTGGTTCGCGGCCACGCCAACCGGCCTGACACCAATCCCCCTGCGACGTCGGCGGGCGGGCCGGTTCCGGCGCTCAAGCTGTCGGGGCAGCTCACCGATCGGGCGGGCGTGCTCGGCCCGCTCGAATCCGACGCGGTGAACCGGGCGCTGACCAAGCTCTACGACGGGCGGGGCACCCGGCTCTGGGTGGTCTACGTCAACGACTTCGGCGGCCGCAAACCCTTCCGATGGGCCGAAGACACCATGCGCGCCAACGGTTTCACCGACAGCGACGCAATCCTGGCCGTCGCCACCGGCGAGTCAACGTTCTCGTTTCGAGTGCCGGACGCGGTGGTCAACAGGACGGCCATCGACGTCGAACTGATCCGTCGCCACATCGAGCCCGCCGTGGCGCGGCACGAGTGGGCCCGCGCCGCGATCGCCGCGGCCAACGGGCTGGACTCGGTGCCGGGCTAGGCCTCGGGTTGCAGCAGCACGTCGGCGTCGAAGCAGCTGTGGTCGCCGGTGTGGCAGGCGCCGCCGACCTGGTCGACCGTCAGCAGCACGGCATCGCCGTCGCAGTCCAGTCGCACCGCGTGCACGTATTGGGTGTGCCCCGACGTCGCCCCCTTGACCCACTGCTGGCCGCGGGACCGCGAAAAGTACGTTGCCTCACGGGTTTCCAGCGTCCGCTCCAGCGCGGCGTCGTCCATCCAGGCGACCATCAGCACGTCACCGGTGCCGCGCTCCTGCACCACGGCGGTGAACAGGCCGTCGGCGTTGCGCTTCAGCCGCGCGGCGATCTGCGGGTCGAGCGTCATCGCACGGTGATCCCTTCCGCCGCCATGGCCGCCTTCACCTGCCCGATGGTCAACTCACGGAAGTGAAAGACGCTGGCCGCCAACACCGCATCGGCGCCCGCGGCGACGGCGGGTGCGAAGTGCTCGACGGCACCTGCGCCGCCGCTCGCGATCACCGGCACCGTGACCGCCGAGCGCACCGCTTTGAGCATCGGCAGATCGAACCCGGCCTTGGTGCCGTCGGCGTCCATAGAGTTCAACAGGATCTCGCCCACCCCCAGATCGGCGCCGCGCGAGGCCCATTCGACGGCGTCGATCCCCGTCCCACGGCGCCCACCGTGGGTGGTGACCTCCCAGCCCGACGGTGTCGGCGGCGAGTCGGGCGGCACCGTGCGGGCGTCCACGGACAGCACGATGCATTGCGAGCCGAACTGCCTTGCCATCTCCTCGAGCAGGTCGGGCCGGGCGATGGCGGCGGTGTTGATCGAGACCTTGTCGGCCCCGGCGCGCAGCAACACGTCGACGTCGGCCACCGTGCGCACCCCGCCGCCGACGGTCAGCGGGATGAACACCTGCTCGGCCGTGCGCCGCACGACGTCCAGCATGGTCGATCGCTCGGACGACGACGCGGTCACGTCGAGAAAGGTCAACTCGTCGGCGCCCTCGGCGTCATAGGCCGCGGCGAGCTCGACGGGATCACCCGCGTCGCGGAGGTTTTCGAAGTTGACGCCCTTGACCACCCGGCCGGCGTCGACGTCCAGGCACGGGATCACCCGCACCGCAAGGCCACTGGCGGCGGACATGTCAGTAGTCCTCCGGCCGTCCGGTGCCGCGCAGCAACTCGAGTATCTCGGCGTGCGCGGCGGGCCCCGCCGCAAGCGCGGAGTCGGACGCGGGCGTCCAGTGTTCGCCGTGGATGTCGGTGACGACGCCGCCGGCCGCCCGGACCAGCGCGACCCCGGCGGCGTGATCCCACACGTGCCCGCCGAAACTGATCGAGGCGCCGAGGATGCCGTCGGCCACGTAGGCCAGGTCCAGGCCGGTCGAACCGTGCATGCGCAACCGCGAGGAGACCCGGCTGAGGTTCTCCAGCACCGCGATCCGGTACCGCCCGGGGAACCGGCCCCGCGCGTCGGCGCTGAACGAGCCGGCGCCGACGAGCGCGTCGGACAGGTCGACGGGGGCCAGGGACGGTTGCGCCGCACCGTTTTTCATCAGGGGGCCGCCCACCACCGCCGTGTAGCGCTGGTCCACGAACGGCAGCCAGGTCAGCCCGGCCACCGGATCGCCGTGGTGCAGCAGGCCCAGCAATATCCCGGCCATCGGCGACCCGGCCGCGTAGTTGAACGTGCCGTCCACCGGATCGAGCACCCACACCCATTCCGAGTCGACGTCGGCCCCGCCGTATTCCTCGCCGTGCACACCGATCCCGGTGGTCTCCTCCAGCGCGCCGACCACCTGCCGCTCGATCGCCAGATCGACGTCGGTGGCGAAGTCGTTGCCCTTCTTCTGCACCGCCGAATCGGCGCGGTGGCCGGCGACGAACGGCTCGGTGGCGTCGTCGAGGATGGCCGAGGCCTTGGCCACCAACGCGTCCAGGTCCATCGCGGCCCTACCCGGCCACCGCGGCCAGCGCCTGCGGCAGCGTGAACCGACCGGCGTAGAGGGCCTTTCCGACGATGGCGCCTTCCACCCCGTGTTCGGTGAGGGTGGCGATGGCGCGCAGGTCGTCCAGGCTGGACACCCCGCCGGAGGCGATCACCGGCGCTTCGGTGCGGTCGGCGACGGTGGCCAGCAGGTCGAGGTTGGGGCCGCCGAGCGTGCCGTCCTTGGTGACGTCGGTGACGACGAACCGCGAACACCCCTCGCCGTCAAGGCGTTCCAGCACTTCCCACAGGTCGCCGCCGTCGGTCTCCCAGCCGCGCCCGCGCAGCCGGTGCTGCCCGTCGACGATCTGCACGTCCAGCCCGACGGCGACCTTGTCGCCGTGTTCGGCGATCGCCCGCGCGCACCACTGCGGGTTTTCCAGCGCCGCGGTGCCCAGGTTGACCCGGGTGCAGCCGGTCGCCAGCGCGGCGGCCAGGGAGTCGTCGTCGCGGATGCCGCCGGACAGCTCCACGTTCACGTCGAGCTTGCCGACCACCTCGGCCAGCAGCTCGCGGTTGGAGCCGCGCCCGAACGCCGCGTCCAGGTCCACCAGGTGGATCCACTCGGCGCCGTCGCGCTGCCAGCCCAGCGCGGCGTCCAGCGCCGAGCCGTACTCGGTCTCGCTGCCGGCCTTGCCTTGGACCAGCCGGACAGCGCGGCCGTCGACCACGTCGACCGCGGGGAGCAGAATCAGCGGCATTACGACAGTCCCTCAATCCAGTTGCGCAGCACGGCCGCACCGGCGTCGCCGCTCTTCTCCGGGTGAAATTGGGTGGCCGACAACGGCCCTAGCTCGACGGCGGCCAGGAACGGCACCTGGTGGGTGGCCCAGGTGAGCACGGCCTCGGGCGATCCCTCCCAGCGCTGCGCCGCGTAGGAGTGCACGAAGTAGAACCGGGTGTCGGCGTCCAGCCCCTTGAACAGGGCGGTGCCCGCGCCGGCGTCGACCACGTTCCAGCCCATGTGCGGAATGACCGGGGCGTCCAGCCGGGTGACCGCGCCCGGCCACTGGCCGCAACCCGTTGTCCGCACGCCGAATTCGACGCCGGTGGCGAACAGGATCTGCATGCCGACGCAGACCCCGAGCACCGGGCGCCCGGCGGCCACCCGGTCGGCGATGCTGCGGTCTCCCCCGACCTTGCGCAGGCCGGTCATGCACGCCTCGAAGGCCCCGACGCCCGGCACCACGAGGCCGTCGGCGGCCGCGGCGGCGTCGGCGTCGGCGGTCACCTCGACCGACGCGCCCGCCCGCTGCAGCGCGCGCTGGGCCGACCGTAGGTTGCCCGAGCCGTAATCCAGGACGACGACGGATGGTGTTGTCACAGAACACCTTTGGTGGACGGCACGTCCGACACCCGCGGATCGGGCTCGACGGCCTGCCGCAACGCGCGGGCCACGGCCTTGTACTGCGCCTCGGTGATGTGGTGCGGGTCGCGCCCGTACAGGACGCGCACGTGCAGCGCGATACGGGCGTTCATCGCCAGCGACTCGAAGACGTGCCGGTTGATGACGGTGTGGTAGGGCACCGAGCTGCCGGCGATGGTGGTGTGCCGCAGGTGATCCGGCTCGCCGGTGTGCACGCAGTAGGGCCGGCCGGACACGTCGACGATGGCGTGGGCCAGCGTCTCGTCCATCGGGATGAAGGCGTCGCCGAACCGCCGGATCCCCTTCTTGTCGCCGAGGGCCTGCCCCAGCGCCTGGCCCAGCGCGATCGCGGTGTCCTCGATGGTGTGATGCCCCTCGATCTCGACGTCACCTTTGGTGTGCACGGTCAGGTCGAAGCTGGCGTGCGTGCCCAGGGCGGTCAACATGTGGTCGTAGAAGGGAACGCCGGTGTCGACGTGGACCTGCCCGGTCCCGTCGAGATCCAGCTCGATGACGATGTCGGATTCCTTGGTGCGGCGCTCGATACGTGCGCGCCGCGTCGCTTTTCCTGCTTCGGTGGTGGTCACGGGGCTCCTACGGGGGTGGCTGGGGCGAGTTCGGTGGCGGCGATCGGGGCGCTGGCCCGCAGGAACGCGTCGTTCTCCTCGGCGAGTCCGGTCGTCGCGCGCAGATAGCCGGGAATCCCGACGTCGCGGATCAAGATGCCGGCCTCCAGGTAGCGCCGCCACGCCGCGGGAGCGTCGGCGAACTGCCCGAACAGCACGAAGTTCGCGTCGCTGGGGATCACCCGAAAACCCATGCGCGTCAACGCGTTCGAGACGCGTTCGCGTTCGGCGATCAGCGCCGCGACGCTGCTCAGCGTGTCGTCGGCGTGCCGCAACGCGGCCCGCGCCGCCGCCTGGGTGACCGACGACAGGTGGTACGGGAGCCGCACCAGCAGCATCGCGTCGATCACCGCGGGCGTGGCGATCAGATACCCGAGCCGCCCGCCGGCGAAGGCGAACGCCTTGCTCATGGTGCGGGTGACGATGAGCCTGGTCGGATACTCCCGCACCAGCCCCACGGCGCTGGGCTGTGAGGAGAACTCGCCGTAGGCCTCGTCGACGATCAGGATGCCGGGCACCGCGTCGAGCAGCCGGCGCAGATCGGGCAGCGAAACGCTTTGCCCGGACGGGTTGTTGGGGCTGGCGATGAAGACCACGTCGGGTCGGCGCTCGCTGATGGCGGCGACGGCGGCGTCCACGTCGAGGCTGAAGTCGTCGGCGCGCACCCCCTCCAGCCATTCCGTACGGGTGGCGTCGGAGATGATCGGGTGCATCGAATAGGACGGGACGAACCCGATCGCGGTGCGCCCGGGCCCACCGAACGCCTGCAGCAGCTGCTGCAGGATCTCGTTGGATCCGTTTGCCGCCCAGACGTTTTCCGTTCCGAGCGGCACCCCGGTCTGCGCGGTGAGATAAGCGGCCAGGTCGCGACGCAGGGCAGACGCGTCCCGATCCGGATAGCGGTGCAGGTCCGCGGCCGCCTCGGCCACCGACCGCACCACGTCGTCCACCAGCGCCCGGCTGGGCGGGTGCGGGTTCTCGTTGGTGTTCAGCCGCACCGGGACCGCCAATTGCGGTGCGCCGTAGGGCGTTTTGCCGCGCAGGTCGTCGCGCAGCGGCAGGTCCTCGAGGGTGGGGTTCTCCGGTGCGGTCATCGCTCGAACCTCCGCCGGATCGCCTCGCCGTGCGCCGGCAGGTCTTCGGCCTTGGCCAGCGTGACCACGTGGCCCGAGACGTCCTTGAGCGCGGCCTCGGTGTAGTCGACGACGTGGATGCCGCGCAGGAAGGTCTGCACGGACAGGCCGCTGGAGTGGCGGGCGGAGCCCGCCGTCGGCAGCACGTGGTTGGATCCGGCGCAGTAGTCGCCGAGGCTCACCGGCGAGTAGGGCCCGACGAAAATCGCTCCGGCCGAACGGATTCGGGCGGCCACCCGCGGCGCGTCGGCGGTCTGGATCTCCAGGTGCTCGGCGGCATAGGCGTTGACCACCCGCACCCCGTCGTCCAGGTCGTCGACCAGGATGATCGCCGACTGGCGGCCGCCGAGCGCGGCGGCCACCCGTTCGCGGTGCACGGTGGTTCGCAGCTGTTCGGCCACCTCGGCGGCGGTGGCGTCGGCCAGGTCGGCACTCGGGGTGACCAGCACGCTGCCCGCCATCTCGTCGTGTTCGGCCTGACTGATCAAATCGGCGGCCACGTGCGCCGGATCGGCGGTGTGGTCGGCGAGGATGGCGATCTCGGTGGGGCCGGCCTCGGCGTCGATGCCCACCCGCGAGCGGCAGAGCCGCTTGGCGGCGGTGACGTAGATGTTGCCGGGTCCGGTGATCATGTCGACCGGCGCCAGCTCGGCGCCATCGGTGTCGGTGCCGCCGTAGGCCAGCAGCGCCACCGCCTGCGCGCCGCCGACGGCCCACACCTCGTCGACCCCGAGCAGCCGGGCGGCCGCCAGGATGGTGGGGTGCGGCAGGCCGTCATAGCGGGCCTGCGGCGGGCTGGCCACCACCAGCGAGCCGACGCCGGCGGTCTGCGCCGGCACCACGTTCATCACCACGCTGGACGGGTAGACGGCGTTGCCGCCGGGCACGTAGAGGCCGACCCGCTCGACCGGGACCCACCGCTCGGTCACCGTCGCGCCGGGGCCGAGGGTGGTGGTGACGTCGGCGCGGCGCTGGTCGGCGTGCACGGCGCGGGCGCGCTCGATCATCACCCGCAGGGCGTCGACGACGTCGGGGTCCAACCCGACCAGCGCGGCCTCGAGCGCCGCCTCGGGCACCCGGACGGACGCCGGCCGCACCCCGTCGAACGACTCCCCGAACTCCAGCGCCGCCTCGGCGCCCCGCTCGGTCACGGCCGCCACGATCGGCCGCACCTTGGGCAGCACGCTTTCCACGTCCGCACCGCCGCGCGGCAGCGCGGTCCGCAGGCGGGCAGCCGTCAGCTCGACGCCCCGCAGGTCGATGCGGGCCATCACGGGCGCGGAACCGGTACTCATCGCCTCCATTGTCCCAGAGCAACTCAAGTCGATTTCCGACCGGTACAGTGCCGATCAAAGGCCCACACAACGCAGGGAGCCGTCATGTCCGCGAAGGATCACCCCAACAACGCCCCGGGCGTCCCCATGGTGTTCCCGCCTTGGTTCGAGCGTTTCCAGATCAAGTATTTCAACCCGGCGGTCAAGCCGATCGCCCGTTTTCTGCCCGGGACCGCGACCATCAAGCACCGCGGCCGCACCTCCGGCACGCCGTACGAGACGATCATCACCCCCTATCGCAAGGGCAACGTGCTGGCGATCGCGCTGGGCCACGGCAAGACGAACTGGGTCAAGAACGTGCTGGCGGCCGGCGAGGCCGACGTCCAGTTCGGCCGCAACCGCGTGGTGCACATCACCAACCCGCGCATCCTGCCGGCCGGCACCGAGGGTCCCGACGCCGAGCGCCTGCCGCGGATGGCCCGCATCCAGCTGCGCCGGATCGGCGTGTTCGTCGGCGACATCGCCTGACTTTCTTCACGGCGTCCCGCGTGCGCTGACGGCTTTCCGCGTGCGCTGACGGCGGGATTCCCGCGATTTCCCCGCCCTGGGCGCACGCGCGAGGCCGTAAACGCACACCCGACCACCTACGCCCGGGTGAAGACCGTCTTGCCGGTCATCGCCGGCCAGGCCGAGGGGGCGTCTTCCCAGGCGACGACGCGGTCGACGGCCGGCGCCACGTTCAAGCCGCCCGCCAGCAGTTCGAGCACCCGCGGGATGACCGTGCGCGCGCTGACGCGTCCGGTGATGAACCGCACGCCGCGCGAGTACATCGGCAGCAACGGCATCTCGACCCGGTATTCGGGGTAGATGCCGGTGTCGGTGCACACGCCGTCCGGCCAGGTCGCCCGCAGCGTCGCCGCCAGCAGCGCCGGATCGCTGGTGGTGTGCACGGTGACCGGGTAAGCGCCCCACGACTTGTCGGGTTTGGCGGCGTCGTGGGCCACCGCGCCGAGCTTCTCGGCGGCGGCCAGCCGCTGCGGGTCGGTGTCGACGTAGTCGACGTGGGCGCCCAGCGCCGCGGCGATCGCCGCCGAGTACAGGCCGATCGACAGGCGTCCGAACACGAGAACGCGGCGATCGACCGGGTCGAGCGCGTCCAGTTCGGCACCGAACGGCCCGACGGTGCGCCAGCCGTCGGGAATGTTGTCCGACAGGGACGCGACCGAAACGGGGTCGACGCCGTCGGGCAGCGGGATCAGCATCGCGTCGGCGTACGGGACCAGCACCAGGTCGGACATGAAGCCGCCGCCGTCCAGGCCGGCGATCGGTGCCATCCCGTAGGCCGCCATGAACGGCACGGCGCTGCACGAACCGGTGACGCCGCGGCGGCATTCGCGGCAGTCCCCGCAGTTGATCTGGAACGGCACCACGACGCGGTCGCCGACCCGGGCGCCCCTGACGGCGTCGCCGACGGCGACGACCTCGGCCAATCCCTCGTGCCCCACCGCGTACCCCGGTGGCAGCGGTAGCCGCCCGTTGCACACCGCGACATCGAGGTCGCAACACGCCACGGCCAGCGGCCGGACCAGCGCCTGCTCGGGCGCGCCGAGCTGGGGTTCGGGCACCTCCCGCCACGCGTACCGCCCGGTGTCTTCGTATGTCAGCTGCCTCATCTCTGCATTCTTGAGTGATCATTCAAGTAAAGTCAAGAGCATGCCGAGACCGGATCGCAGCCGCACCGCGTTGATCGAGAAGGCCGCCACCCTGTTTCGCCGGCAGGGCTACGCGGCGACCGGCCTGAATCAGATCCTCGAGGAGGCCGGCGTCAAGCCCGGTTCGCTGTATCACCACTTCCCGCGGGGCAAGCAGCAGTTGGCCGCGGCGGTCGTCGAGATCGAGGGGACGGGCATCGAGCAATTGCTGCGCCGGTTCCTGGCGACCGGCCGGCCGCCGGCCGACATCGTCGATCGCTGGATCGACCTGCTGGCGGCGGGGTTGGCCGGTGACCGGCGCGACGGCTGCCCGATCGAGCCGATCGCTACCGAGTCGGTGAACGCGAGCCCGCTGGTGCGCGAGGCGTCGGCGCGCGCCTTTGCCGGCTGGTGCGCGGCGGTCGAGGAACGGCTGCGCTCCGACGGCTGGGCCGAGGACGAGGCCAACCGGGTTGCGCTGGCGGTGATCTCGCTGATCGAGGGGGCACTGATCCTGTCCCGGACCTCCGGTGACGCGGGCGCGCTGGACGCGGCCAAGCCGGCGGCGCGCACGCTGCTGCGCGGCTAGCGCGCTGACGGCTTTGCGAGTGCGCTCACGGCGGGGATTTCGCAATGTCTTCGCCATGGACGCACGCCCGAAGCCCCAGGCGCACGCGGCTGCGCCAACGGCTAGAAGCCCTACATATCCAGGCCGACGTCGAGCGCGCGCACCGAATGCGTGAGCGCGCCGACGGCCAGGTAGTCCACCCCGGTGGCGGCGTACGTGGCGGCGTTGTCGAGGTTTAGCCCGCCGGAGGACTCCAGCAGGACGGCGGGGGCGCGGGCGTCGCGGCGCTGCACGGCCATCTGCGTCTGCCACACCGGGAAGTTGTCCAGCAGGACCAGTTCCGGCTTTTCGGCCAGCACCTCGTCCAGCTGCTCGAGGGAGTCCACCTCGACCTCGCACGGCAGCTCCGGGGCCGCGTCGCGCACCGCCCGCAGCGCGTCGACCACCGAGCCGGCGGCCACCACGTGGTTGTCCTTGATGAGCGCCGCATCCCCCAGCCCCAGCCGGTGGTTGACGCCCCCGCCGACCCGGACCGCGTACTTCTGCAGGGCGCGCAGCCCGGGCAGGGTCTTGCGGGTGTCGCGGACCTTGGCCTTGGTGCCGTCCACGGCCGCCACCCAGGCCGCCGTCGTGGTGGCGATGCCGGACAGGTGGCAGACCAGGTTCAGCATGGTCCGCTCGGCGGTCAACAGGCCGCGGGTGTCCGCGCGCACGGTCAGCACCGGCTCGCCCGGCTGCAACCGGGCGCCGTCTTCGACGCGGTGCAGCACGTCGTAGCCCCCGGCGAGGACGGCGTCGAGGACCAGCAGCGCGACCTCGACGCCGGCGATCACGCCCGGCTCCCGGGGCACCATCGACGCGGTGGCCACCGCGCCGGCGGGCACCGTCGCCAGTGTGGTGACGTCGGGGCCGTAACGCAGGTCCTCTTCCAGCGCGCGCCGGATGGTGTCCTGGGCGGCGCTGCGTTCCTCGGGCTGCATCATCAGCCCACCGCCGCCAGCGCCTCCACCAGCACCTGGTCGTCGGCCAGCCGCAGCACGCTGCTGCGGGCCTGTTCCGGGGCCGGGTCCGGATACTCGGCGCGGTGGTGGCAGCCGCGGCTCTCGCTGCGGGCCAGGGCCGCGGCGGTCACCGCGCGCGCGGCCACCGTCAGCGCGACGTCCTCGAAGTCGCGGCGGCCCCCGATGGCCCGGGCGGGCGCCCCGGACAGCGCGTCGGACAGCCGGTTCAGTCCCGCGGCGTCGCGCACCACCGAGGCGTCGCGGCTCATCGCGACCTGCAGTTCGGCGCGCCGCGGGGCGGTGTGCACGCTCGGCTCGGGCGCGGTCGCCCGGACCCGCCCCGCCGCCACCGCGTGCGCGGCCGCGGCCTTGCCGGCCCGTCCCCCGACCACCAGGCCTTCCAGCAGGCTGTTGGACGCCAGCCGGTTGGCGCCGTGCATGCCGGTGCGCGCCACCTCGCCGGCGGCGAACAGCCCCGGCAGCTCGGTCTGCCCGTGCACGTCGGTGACGACGCCGCCGCAGCTGTAATGCGCCCCCGGCACGACCGGGATGGGTTGGCGGGCCGGGTCGATGCCGGCGGACCGGCACGCGGCGGTCACGGTCGGGAAGCGGGCCGCGAAGCCCTCGATGCCGCGCGCGTCCAGGAAGACGCACGGGTCGCCGGTGGCCTTCAACCGCGCGTCGATGGCGGCCGCGACGACGTCCCGCGGCGCCAGGTCGCCCATCGGGTGAACACTCGCGGTGACCGAATTGCCTTGCCGGTCAACCAGTATCGCGCCCTCACCGCGGATGGCCTCGGTGACCAACGGGCGCCGCCCGCCGGCCCCGCCACCGTAGAGCATCGTCGGGTGGAACTGGATGAACTCGAGGTCGCTGACCGCGACGCCGGCCCACAGCGCCAGGGCGATGCCGTCGCCGGTGGAGCCTTCGGGGTTGGTGGTCGCGGCGTAGAGGTGGCCGAGCCCGCCGGAGGCCAGGATCACCGCGGGCGCGCTGATGATGCCGTACCCGTCGGGGTTGCCGACCGCGACGCCGGTCACGGCTTCTCCGCCCAAGGAGCCGTCGTGCAACACGCACAGGGCGACGTGGCTGGTGCGGATGTCGAGCAGCCGGGCGGCGTGGTCGAGCGCGCGCTGCACCTCGGCGCCGGTGGCGTCCCCGCCCGCGTGCACGATCCGCCGGCGCGAGTGGCCGCCCTCGCGCGTCACGTCCCAGCGGCCGGGCACCGCCTCGTCGAATCGCGCTCCGGCACCGACCAATTCGGACACCGCGAGGTAGCCGTCGGCGACGATCGAGGTCACTGCGTCGGGATCGCAGAGGCCCGCGCCCGCGGTCACGGTGTCGGCGACGTGGGCCTCGACGGAGTCGTCGTTGTCGGGCAGGACCACCGCGATGCCGCCCTGGGCGTAGTGGGTGGCGGTCACCCCGCGCGCCTGGTCGGCCTTGCTCAGCACGACGACGCTGCGCCCGGCGCGGTGGGCGGCCAGCGCCGCGGCCAGACCCGCGACGCCGGTACCGATGACGACGACGTCGGCGCTGTGCGTCCAGGCCGGCCGGACGATCATTCGCCGCCGCCCGGTTGACCGATTGCGATCATGCGCTGCACACTGCGCCGGCCCGCGGCGGCAATCTCGGGGTCGACGTCGACCTCGTCGGCGCCCTCCACCAGGCAGCGCAGCAGCGCCGCGGGCGTGATCATCTTCATGTACTTGCACGACGCGCGGTCGTTCACCGCGCGGAAGTCGACTTGCGGTGCGGCCCGGCGCAATTGGTGCAGCATGCCGACCTCGGTGGCGACCAGCACCTTGCGGGCCCGGGTGTGGTGGGCGGCGTCCAGCATGCCGCCGGTGGACAGGATCTTGACCCGGTCGGCCGGGAAGGCGCCCTCGCCGGCGAGGTACAACGCCGAAGTGGCGCAACCACATTCGGGGTGCACGTACAGGTCGGCGTCCGGGTTGGCCCGGGCCTGCTCGGACAGCTCGTCGCCGTTGATCCCGGCGTGGACGTGGCATTCCCCGGCCCACACGTGCATGTTCGTCCGGCCGGTCATCCGGCGCACGTGCGCTCCGAGGAACTGGTCCGGGCAGAACAAGACCTCACGGTCGGGGTCGATCGAATTCACCACGTCCACGGCGTTGGACGATGTGCAGCAGATGTCGGTGAGCGCCTTCACCGCGGCGGTGGTGTTGACGTAGGAGACCACGACGGCGCCGGGGTGCTCGTCCTTCCAGGCGCGCAGTTCGTCGGCGGTGATCGAGTCGGCCAGCGAGCAGCCCGCCCGCTGGTCGGGGATGAGCACAGTCTTGTCGGGGCTCAGGATCTTGGCGGTCTCGGCCATGAAGTGCACGCCGCAGAACACGATGGTGTCCTCGGGCGCCTCGGCGGCGATCCGGGACAGCGCGAGCGAGTCGCCGACGTGGTCGGCGACGTCCTGGATGGCGGGCAGCTGGTAGTTGTGCGCGAGCACGGTGGCGCCGCGCAGGTTGGCCAGCCGGCGGATCTCGGCGGCCCATTGCGCGTCGCCGTCCACGCCGGCGTAGCCGGTGGGCGAATTGGTGACGTCGGCCATCATGTCTTCGGCGAGCGTGTCCATGCGATTGATAACCGTCACGGCGGCTCCTTTCAGCCCGACAGGTTTTCGACTTATAATCGAAAACATGGGCCATACTAGCACTGAACACGAGGTACTTGCGGTCGTGTTTCAGGTTCGCCAGGTAACGGCGGCACCGCGAAGACAGAAACCGCAGCTGAACGTGCTGTTGTGGCAACGCGCCAAAGACCCGCAGAAGGGCGCCTGGTCGCTGCCCGGCGGGCGACTGCGCAACGACGAGGACATGACCACCTCGGTGCTGCGCCAGCTGGCCGAAAAGGTGGACCTCAAAGAGCTGGCCCACCTCGAGCAGCTGGCGGTGTTCTCCGATCCGCAGCGGGTGCCGGGCAACCGGGTGATCGCCTCGACCTTCCTGGGCCTGGTGCCCTCCCCCGCCACCCCGGAACTGCCGCCGGACACCCGCTGGCACCCGGTGAGTGCGCTGCCCCCGATGGCGTTCGACCACGGCCCGATGGTGGAGCACGCCCGCACGAGGCTGGTCGCCAAGATGTCGTACACCAACATCGGATTCGCCTTGGCGCCAAAGGAATTCGCTCTTTCAACGCTGCGTGACATCTACGGTGCCGCGCTGGGTTACCAGGTCGACGCCACCAACCTGCAGCGGGTGCTGGCCCGCCGCGGGGTCATCACGGCGACCGGCACCATCGCGCAGTCCGGGCGCAGCGGCGGGCGGCCGGCGGCCCTCTACCACTTCACCGACTCGAGGCTGCGGGTCACCGACGAATTCGCCGCGCTGCGGCCGCCGGGCCAGATTTGACGACCGGGGCCCGCCGCCGCCTCCACTAAACTGGACCGGAAGGTCTTCCGGGGGACGCGACTAGGGCGCCATCAGTGGCGCGTCTTACCTGCGGGCACACAGACGAACTCGCTCACACACGGCGATTACGTTTTGGTTACCTGCCGTTGGTGCGCGAGAATGCCGGGTGGCCTAGAAGGGAGCCTCAATGGCTGAGCTCGGCAATCTGGCAGGCACGCGTGGCGCGGAATGGATCGCCCGGCCGCCGCACGAGGAACTGCAGCGCAAGATCCGCCCGCTGCTGCCCTCGGACGACCCGTTCTACCAGCCGCCGCTCGGCTTCCAGCACGCCGAGCCCGGGACGGTGCTGCGCTCCCGCGACGTCGAGCTCGCCTTCCTGGGGCTGATCCCGCAGCCGATCAAGGCCGTCCAGCTGCTCTACCGGACGATGGACATGCACGGCGAGCCCGAGGCGGCGGCGACCACGGTGATCGTCCCCGCCGAACTCGCCCCGGAGCGGCCCTGCCCGCTGCTGTCCTACCAGTGCGCGATCGACGCGGTGTCGTCGCGTTGCTTCCCGTCCTACGCGCTGCGACGCCGGGCGAAGGCCCTCGGATCGATCGGCCAGTTCGAGCTGTTCCTGATCGCCGCCGCGGTGGCCGAGGGCTGGGCCGTCTCGGTGCCCGACCACGAGGGGCTGCGCGGGCTGTGGGGCGCGCCGTACGAACCCGGCTACCGGGTCCTCGACGGCATCCGGGCCGCCCTGGGCTCGGAACGCCTCGGGCTGTCGCCGGCGGCGCCGATCGGGCTGTGGGGCTACTCCGGCGGCGGCCTGGCCAGCGCCTGGGCGGCCGAGATGTGCGCCGACTACGCGCCCGAACTGGACATCGTCGGAGCGGTGCTGGGATCGCCCGTCGGCGACCTGGGCAACACCTTCCGCAGGCTCAACGGCAGTTTCCTGTCGGGTCTGCCGGCGCTCGTGGTCGCCGCACTCGCCCACATCTACCCCGAGCTGGACCGGGTGATCAAGGAGCACAGCAACGAGGAGGGCCGCGCCCTGCTCGAGTCGCTGGAGAAAATGACCACCGTGGAGGCGGTCGTGAAGATGGCCGGCAAGAACATGGGCGACTACCTCGACGAGCCGCTCGAGACCATCCTGTCGACGCCCGAGGTCACGCACGTCTTCGAGAGCATCAAGCTGGGCGCCGCCGTGCCGACGCCGCCGGTGTTGATCGTGCAGGCCGTCCACGACTACCTGATCGACGTCAACGACATCGACGTGCTCGCCGACGCCTACTCGGCCGGCGGCGCGCGGGTCACCTACCACCGGGACGCGTTCAACGAGCACATGCTGCTGCACCCGCTGTCGGCGCCGATGACGCTGCGCTGGCTCACGGACCGGTTCGACGGCAGGCCGCTGACCGAGCACCTGATCCGCACCACCTGGCCCACGATGTTCCATCCGATGACCTACGTCGGGATGGCCCGGCTGGCCAAGATCGCGGCGAAGGTCGTCTTCGGCCGCAGCATTCACCGCCGCCCGCTATGACACGGCCGCTTCGGCGGCGCCCCCTGAAGACACCGGCAACGCGGCCGACGAGCGGTCGCCCGCCGGCGGGACCCCCAGGTCGTCGCGGGCGTCCGCGGCCGCGAACACCGCATACACCAGCGCCGCGATAGCGGCGGGCCACAGCAGCGTCAGCGCCACCTGCAGCGGGTGGTCCGCGAAGAAAACCGGGGGCGCCTGCACGACGTAGGCCACCGACGGGCTCTTGGTCAGCGGCACCGCATCGAAGTTCAACGCGCCGAAGCGGATTCGGACCAGGGCCGCCCCGACCGCCGTCGCGACCGCGGCGGCGGTCACCAGGCCGGCCGTGAGCGCGACGACCATCCCCGGCCCGCGGCGCGCGCGCCACTGCCACGCCAGCACCGGCGCCACCACCGCCAGCACGGTCAGCAAACCCAACATCAGGCTCGGCGCGTCGAAGAAGTGCTCCGACTCGGTGCCGAGATAGTCGTGCACCCGCTCGCCGGCCCGCGTCACGGCCACCACGGCGTGGATCGGCGGGGCGATCCAGCCCCACACCCCGCCGAGCACCGCGCCGGCCGCCGCGGACCCCAGCCCGGCGCCGGCGACGGCGCGCCAGCGCGGCCTACCCGCCGTGGCCCCGGTCACCGCCGGTCCTCCAGGTCGACTGAGTCGACCTCACCGTGCCGCGAGCACCGCGCCCGCCAGCCGTCGGGGCGCACCTGCACCACCATCCGGCGCCCGCATTCGGCACAGAATCGCGGCGGCTCCAGACCCAACTGCGCCGCCGTCGGCACCGCGGTGCCCCCCAATTCGCCGGTGTAGACGTTGTAGACGCCGGCGCTGACCGGAGCGCCCAGATCCCCAACCACGGTTTCCACGCTTCTTACAGGGTGGCGTTGAGCGCCTTGATGGGCATCTGCAGGTCGTCGAGCAGTTCCAGATCGGCCTCGGCCGGCCGGCCGAGCGTGGTGAGGTAGTTGCCGACGATCACGGCGTTGATGCCGCCCAGGATGCCCTTCTTGGCGCCCAGGTCGCCCAGCGTGATCTCGCGGCCCCCGGCGAAGCGCAGCATCGCGCGGGGCAGGGCCAGCCGGAACGCGGCCACCGACTTCAGCGCCTCGGCCACCGGCAGCACCTCCAGGTCGCCGAACGGTGTGCCGGGGCGCGGGTTGAGGAAGTTCAACGGCACCTCGTCGGGGCCCAGCTCGGCCAGCTCGGCGGCGAACTCCGCGCGCTGCTCGAGCGTCTCGCCCATGCCCAGGATGCCGCCGCAGCACACCTCCATGCCGGCGTCGCGCACCATCGACAGGGTCTGCCAGCGCTCTTCCCAGGTGTGGGTGGTGACGACGTTGGTGAAGAACGAGCGGGCGGTCTCCAGGTTGTGGTTGTAGCGGTGCACGCCCATCTCGGCGAGCTGCTCGACCTGCTCGGGGGTCAGCATCCCCAGCGAGCAGGCGATGTTGATCTCGACCTCGTTGCGGATCGCCTCGATGCCGGCCCCGACCTGGGCCATCAGCCGCTCGTCGGGCCCGCGCACGGCGGCCACGATGCAGAACTCGGTGGCTCCCGACTTGGCGGTCTGTTTGGCGGCCTCGACCAGGCTCGGGATGTCCAGCCGGGCGCTGCGCACCGGGGAGGCGAACAGGCCCGACTGCGAACAGAAATGGCAGTCCTCGGGGCAGCCGCCGGTTTTCAGGCTGATGATGCCCTCGACCTCGACCTCGGGTCCGCACCAGCGCATCCGCACCTCGTGGGCCAGCTCGAGCAGGTCGTCGAGCCGGTCGTCGGGCAGCTGCAGCACCCGCAGCACCTGGTCCCGACTCAGTCCCTCGCCGCGCTCGAGCACCTGTTCACGGGCCACGGCCAGGATGTCCGCGTCGTTGGCGCCGGTCACCGGTCGAGTTGCCGCTTGAGTCACCAGTACTCCCCTGCATCGTCGGGCGCCGCGCGCGCGACCCCCTGCCCCACGGTCGTGGTGGCCTGGATAAAAGTGTTCAAAGTAGGGTAACGGCCGCAGTACATGCCGTCCGCCGGGGTATCTCACCACCATGACCGATCCGCACGTCGCCTATGTGGCCCACCACATGATCCTGCTGGCGATCCCGGCGTTCCTGCCGGCGATCATCGTCGTCGGCGTGATCCTGTACGTCGCGCTGAAAGACCGCCGCTCCCCCGGCGAGTCGGAGGACACCGAGAGCCGCACCGACGAAAATCGGTGATTGATCGGCCCCTGATTTGGGCATTCCGCTTCGTGCGAGCTGCATCACAGCTCGCCAGGCGGTCGGGCGCTGTTGGGAGGGTTGGACGATGAAATCGGCGGAACTCACTTTCGTTGCCGAGGCGCCGGCGCGCGGCGCCGGCCTCAACCAGGTGATCGGGCTGTCAGTGGCGGCGGTCGTGATCGCGGCGGTCATGCTCTGGGTCGGCTACGCCCACCGCACGCATCGCATCCAGTGGCTGACCCGGGTGGCCGACAAGCTCGGCGAGAAGTTCCACCGGCCCAATTGGGTGGCGCTGCCGGTCATGATCTTCACGACGTTCATCATCTGCGCCTTGTTCGGGTTCATCTGGGACGTCAGCTGGCACATCGGCAACGGGCGCGACCCCGGCCCGCTGGCCAACCCCGCGCACTACTTCATCATCATCGGGCTGTTCGGAATCTTCGTCGGCGGCGCGGTCTCGATGGTGCTGCCGTTCGACAAGCCGGGGCCCGCGGCGGTGCGCATCACCCGCAACTGGTACGCGCCCGTCGGCGGCATCCTGATGGCCGGCTGCGGCATGTACGCGATGATCGGGTTCCCGCTCGACGACATCTGGCACCGGATCTTCGGCCAAGACGTAACCCTTTGGGGCCCAACGCATTTGATGATGATCGGCGGGGCGTGTTTCTCGCTGTTCTCGGTGCTGATGCTGGAGCGTGAAGGCGAGGCGCACGAAGCCGGGGAGGTATTCCACGGCGCGTTCATCACGTTCCTGCGGTACCTGTCCTTCGGCGGGTTGTTCATCGGCCTGTCCGTCTATCAGATCGAGTTCGACTTCGGGGTCCCGCAGTTCCGGCTGGTGTTTCAGCCGATGCTGATCGCGGCGGCGTCCGCGCTGGCGGCCGTGGCCGCGCGCCTGACGATGGGCCGCGGCGCCGCGATCATCGCGGCGGTGTTCGCCATCGCGCTGCGGGGCGCGGTTGCGGTGATTGTCGGGCCCATCCTCGGCGCCCCGATCAACTGGTTCCCGCTGTACCTCGGCCCCGCCCTCGTCGTCGAGCTGGTGGCCCTGACCCCGCTGATCAAGCGCCCGCTGGACTTCGGCGCCGTCTCCGGCCTCGCGGTGGCCACCGTGGGGCTGTGGCTGGAGTCGCTGTGGATCGGGGCGGTCTACAACTACCCATGGCCGACCAGCATGTGGGGCGAGGCGCTGGCCATGGCGGTGCCGGTGGCCGTCCTGACCGGAACCTGCGGGGCGATGTTCGGCATGGTCCTCACCGGCGAGCGCCTGCCGGGCCGCCGGCTCGGCATCTCCGTCGTCGCGCTGACGGTGCTGGTGATCGGCGTGGCGGTGGCCAACGGGTTGCACATCACCGTGCCGAGCAAGAACACCGCCACCGTGACCCTGACGGACCAGCCGAGCCCGCCCGGGCAGCGCATGGTCTCGGCCGACGTGATGATCTCACCGACCACCATGGTCAGCGACAACCCGGACTGGCTGACGATCCTGTCCTGGCAGGGGCGGATGCAGAACCACCGGGGCCTGATGATCGACAAGCTCGCCAAGGTTGGGCCCGGGCATTACCGGTCCACCCAGCCGGTCCCGGTGTGGGGTGACTGGAAGACGCTGTTGCGCGTGCAGGACGGCCGGATGATGACGGCCGTCCCGATCTACGAGCCGGCCGACGACGCCATCCCGGCGCCCGAGGTCCCCGCGCTCGCGTCCAGCACGCGGCCGTTCGTCCTGGAGGTCACCATCCTGCAGCGCGAACGCGACCAGAGCGCGCCGGCCTGGCTGTTCACCGCCGGCGGGATCGTGGTGCTGTTCCTGACGCTGGCGGTGATCACCGCCCTGAGCTGGGGCGCGGGCCGGATCAACAACTACGACAGCCTCCCGAAGCGGCCCGAGGAACAAAAGCACCCGGTGCCCGATACGCCCCGGGCGGCGTGATCGATGGGAATGCGTAGCGCCCTGGCCGCGGCGTGGGTGGCGATCCTGGCGTGGGCGCTGATCGGCTGTGGCGGTTCGCAGCAGCAGGCCCCGGCCGCGGGCCCGACGGTCGACGTCACGATCGCCAAGGGGCAGGTGACGCCCACCAACGCCACGCTGCAGGCCAAGGTGCACCAGCAGATCACCCTGCGCGTGACCAGTGACGCCGCCGACGAACTGCACGTGCACTCGACGCCCGACCACAAGTTCCCGGTGGCCGCGGCGCCCAACCAAACCTTCCAGTTCGCCGTCGACGTACCCGGCAACGTCGAGGTGGAGCTGCACCACCTCGACCGCACGATCGCGACCATCCAAGTCCAACCGTGAGCGCGGGCGGCGCGACCGCGGTACTCGCGCACGGGCTCGGCGGATCCGGCGACCTTCCGGTGCCGTACATGTACGCGATGGTCGGCGCGGCGTGGGCGCTGACGTTCACCTTCGCGCTGGTCGCCTTCGCGTGGCGGCGGCCGCGGTTCGATCCGGGCAAGCCGGGCCGCCCGCTGCCTTCGGCGGTCACCGCCGTCGTCGACGCCCGGGCGACGCGGTGGACGGCCGCCACGCTGGGTCTGGTGTTCGCGGCGTGGGCGGTGGCGGCCGGGGTGTGGGGTCCGCGATCGGAGACCAACGCCCTGCTCGGCGCGTTCTACGTGCTGCTGTGGGTCGGGCTGGTGGCGCTGTCGCTGCTGTTCGGGCCCGTCTGGCGGGTTCTCTCGCCGATGCGGACGGTGTACCTGCTGCTGTGCCGCGCCACGCCCGAGCGCCTGCACTCGCCGCGGTTGTCCTATCCCGAGGGCTGGGGCTACCGCCCGGCCGCGCTGGGCCTGTTCGCGTTCGTCTGGATGGAATTGGCCAGCCCGAACCCGGCATCGCTGCCGTGGGTGCGGGCGTGGCTGGCCGGGTACGCCGTGGTCATGCTGGTGGGCGCCTGGTTGTGCGGCCAGCGCTGGCTGGCCCGCGCCGACCCGTTCGGGGTGTACAGCATGGCGGTGTCGCGCCTGTCGCCGTTTCGCCGCAACCCCGAAACCGGGCGCATCGTCGTCGGGAACCCCCTCGACCATCTGCCGTCGCTGCCCGTGCGCCCCGGCGTGGTCATGGTGCTCGCGGTGCTGCTCGGGTCCACGGCGTTCGACAGTTTCTCGGCGTCGCCGACATGGCGCGGCTTCGCCGACAAGGCCTCCCGCGGCATCGGCCTGGCGCCGGCGGCGTCGTCGTCGCTGCTGCGGACGCTCGGGCTGATCGTCTTCATTTCGGTTGTCGCCGTGACCTTTTCGCTTGCCGCGCGCGCGACGGGCGGCGTCGACTCCGAGCGGCGCCGCGCGCTGCCGGGCCAGCTGGCGCATTCCCTGATCCCGATCGTGGTGGGCTACATCTTCGCCCACTACCTGACCTACCTCGTCGAGCGCGGGCAACAGGCCGTGATCGCGCTGGCCGATCCGTTCGGCCGCGGCTGGGGCGGGCTGGCGCACCAGCAGGTGGCCTACGTGCTGTCCACCCATCCGCCGGTCCTGGCCGGGATCAAGGTGGCCTGCGTGGTGACCGGCCACATCCTCGCGGTGATCGCCGCCCACGACAAGGCCCTGCGGCTGCTGCCGAGCGGCCATCAGCTCACCGGGCAGTTGACGATGATGCTGGTCATGGTGGGCTACACCTTCACCGGGCTGTACCTGCTGTTCGGCGGCTAGCCGATCAGGTGGTCGGTCTTCTTCTCCCCGTTCCAGTGCCGCAGGGCGGCGAAGCTGCCCTCGATGAGCGGGGGGCGCCCCGCGATGCGCAGCGCGCGGCTCAGCGCCGGTCCGCCGACGCGGCGGGCCAGCGTGACGTGCGGCGTCCACTGGCCGGGCAGGCTGGTGGGCGCCGGCGCGGGGGCCAGGTGCTCCCCTGCCAGCCGGTGTACCTCGGCATGGAACTCGAGCAGCACGGCGCTCGGCACGACGAGCCGGGCCAGGATCGCGTTGGAGCGCCCGAGCAGCAACGACGCGCCGACCCCGCAGCCCACCGGCAACCGCTCGATCAGCGGGCGCAGCGCGGCGTCGGCCTCGTCGGCGATGCGGTCGGCCACCGCGAGCGTGACGTGTGGCCGCCCGGCCGGCGCCTGGCTGGGAATCCCGGCGTCGGCCAGGGCGTCCCACAGCCCGCGGATGGTCGCCTCGGTCTCGCCGTCGAAGAGCAGCTCGATGGAATGCACCATCAGCGGACCAGCGCGGTGACCCAGTCGCGGTCGAACGCCGCGGCGCTCATGTCCGCGAACTGTGCGGCGCCCATCGATCCGGCGCCCGCCGGCAACGCGGCCCGCACCGCACCCAGCCGGGCCAGGGCGGAGCGATTCGACGTTTCCACCGGCCCGGGGTTGCCCGGCCAGCTCCCTATCACCAATCCTGCGCACGAAACATTGCGCGCGGCAAGCGCTTCCAGAGTGAGCGCGGTGTGGTTGAGGGTGCCCAGTTCCGCACTGACCGCGACCAGCGCCGCGGCCCCCAGCTGGACGGCAAGGTCGCGCAGGGTGACACCCGCGGCGGTGAGCTCGACCAGCAGCCCGCCGGCGCCCTCGACCAGCGTCAGCCGCCCCGGGCGGTCCAGGCCGGCCACCAGCCGCAGCAACTCGTCGCCGGTCGGCAGGGCCGCGCCCGCCTGCTCGGCCGCGGCGGCCGGCGCGAGGGGCTGCGGGTAGCGGGCCAGCCCGGCCAGTTGGGTGACGCCGGACAGCCGGGCGACCTCGGCCAGGTCGTCGTCACCGGAGGCGGTGCCGGTCTGGACCGGCTTGCACACCGCCACGTCGACGCCGGCCCGGCGGGCGTGACAGGCCAGGGCGGCGGTGACGACGGTCTTGCCGACCCCGGTGCCGGTCCCCGTGATGACCAGGACGGTCAAGGGCGCGCCACAGCGAGCACGTCGGCGAGCACCCGCCGGGCGATGTCGAGTTCGGCCGCGTCCAGCGACGCGCGCGCGGTCAGCCGCAACCGCGACGTCCCGGCGGGCACCGTCGGGGGCCGGAAGCAGCCCACCTTCACGCCGGCGTCCAGGCAGGCGGTCGCGGCGGCCAGCGCCACCTCCGGGTCCCCCAGGATCACCGATACCACCGCCGACTGCGGGGTCTCGGGGACGTCGCAGACGTCGGCCAGGACGCGGGCGTGCCGCAGCACGGCCTCGGGTCGCCACGGTTCGGCCCGCAGCACGTTCAGCGCGGACCGCGCGGCGCCCACCGCCGCGGGCGCCAGGCCGGTGTCGAAGATGAACGTCCGCGCCGCGTCGATGAGGTGCGCCCGCACCGCCGCCGGCCCGAGCACCACGCCGCCCTGGCTGCCCAGCGCCTTGGACAGCGTCGTGGTCATCACCACGTCGGGGGCGCCCGCCAGCCCGAGCTCGTGCAGCAGCCCGCGCCCGGCGCCGCGCACGCCCAGGCCGTGTGCCTCGTCGACGAGCAGCAGCGCGCGGTGGCGGCGGCACACCTCGTGCAGCTCGCGCAGCGGCGCCAGGGCGCCGTCGGCGCTGAAGACCGACTCGGTGATGACGACGGCGCGCTCCTCGTCGCGTCCGGCGAGGGCCGCCTCCACGGCGTCGACGTCGCGGTGTCCGGTGACGGCCACGCGGGCCCGCGACAGCCGGCAGGCGTCGACCAGGGACGCGTGCGAGAGCGCGTCGGACACCAGTAGCGAACCCCGGCCGGACAGGCCGACGACCGCGCCGAGGTTGGCCGCGTAGCCCGACGAGAACAGCAATCCCGAAGCGGCGCCGACGTATTCGGCGAGCTCGGACTCGAATTGCTGGTGCAGTTCGGTGTCGCCGGTGACCAGCCGCGAGCCGGTGGCCCCGGCGCCCCACATGCGCAGCGCCGCGATGCCGCCGTCGATCACGTCGGGGTGCTGGGACAGGCCGAGGTAGTCGTTGGACGCCAGGTCGAGCTCGGTCGCCACGGCGGGGCGCGGCCGCAGCGAGCGACGCAGCCCGGCCTCGCGGCGCTGGCGCTCCACCGCCTCCAGCCAGGCCAGCGGGGAAGTCTCGATCGGTGCCCTCATCGCCCTAAAGACTACGAGAGCCGGCGAGCCGGGCCACCTCGACCATCGCCGAGGTGATCTGGGCGATCTCGGCGGCCGGGCAGATGTAGGGCGGCATCGCGTAGACGAGGTTGCGGAACGGACGCAGCCAGACGCCGCGATCCAGCGCGGCCGGGGTTGCGACGGCCAGGTCGACCGGGCGGTCGCACTCGATGACGCCGATCGCCCCGCGCACCCGCACGTCGGTCACGCCGGGCAGCGCCCGGGCGGGTTCGAGCCCGGCGGCCAGCCCGGCGGCGATCTCGCCGACCCGCGCGCGCCAGTCCTGGCCCAGCAGCAGCTCGACGCTGGCCACGGAGACCGCGCAGGCGAGCGGGTTGGCCATGAAGGTGGGGCCGTGCATCAGCGCGCCGGCCTCGCCGGCGCTGATGGTGTGCGCGATGTCGGTGGTGCACAGCGTGGCCGCGAGCGTGACGTACCCGCCGGTCAGCGCCTTGCCGACGCACATGATGTCCGGGCTCACCCCGGCGTGGTCGGCCGCGAACAGCTCGCCGGTGCGGCCGAAGCCGGTGGCGATCTCGTCGAAGATGAGCAGCACGCCGTGCCGGCGGCAGAACTCGCGCAGGTCGCGCAGGTAGCGGGGGTCGTGGAAGCGCATCCCGCCCGCGCCCTGCACGACGGGCTCGACGACGACGGCGGCCAGCTCGTCGGCGTGCGCCGCCAGTTGTTGTTCGAACGCCGCGCTGTAGGCGGGGTCATAGTCGCGCGGCACCTGCGGGGCGAACACCTGGCGGGCCAGGATGTCGGTCCACAGGGAGTGCATGCCGCCGTCGGGGTCGCAGACGCTCATCGGGGTGAAGGTGTCCCCGTGGTAGCCGCCCCGCCAGGTCATCAGCCGGTGCTTGGCGGGCCGGCCGCGGCTGCGCCAGTACTGCAGCGCCATCTTGACGGCGACCTCGACCGACACCGACCCCGAGTCGCTGAAGAACACCGTGTCCAGGCCCGGCGGGGTGATCTGCACCAGCAGCTGCGCCAGCCGCGCGGCCGGTTCGTGGGTGAGCCCACCGAACATGACGTGGTTCATCGTGGCCAGCTGGGCGGTCAGCGCCGCGTCCAGGGCCGGGTGGCCGTGTCCGTGGATGGCCGTCCACCAGGAGCTCATCGCGTCGAGCGCGTCGATCGGCTCGCCGTCCCGGATCAGGGTCAGCCGGGCGCCCCGGGCGGCGACCGCCACCACCGGTGCGACGGCCTCGCGACCGATTGTGCTGTAGGGGTGCCAGACGTGCGCAGCGTCGATCACGCTGATCTGCTCGGGCGTCAACCCGGCCCTCGCCGCAGGCATAGTGATCGAGGGTAAAGCAGCCGAGTCGCACAAATTCCGGCCATCGGGGAGCATGGGAGCCGATGGCTACGCCGCATCCGCCGGGCAATCCCGCCGCGGACACCGATTCCCCGCTGGTCGACTACGACGACGAAGCCCCGCGGGTCATGCGGGTGCGGCTGGCCGCGTGGGACGTCGTCTGCACGGTCGCCCTGTTGGCCCTGCTCATCGTCCTGGCCACCGCGACGACCTGGCCCACCCGGCTGTTCGGCTTCCTCGAGCACGTGTGCGCCGACGAGACCTGCGGGCCGGTGCCGTTCGGGGTCGACTACTACATCCGCCCGGTGGTGTGGGGCGGCATCGGCGCGGCGATCGCCGCCGCCGTCGTCGGCCCGCTCGTTTCCATCTTGAAGGGCTGGTTCATGTCCTTCTGGCCAGTGCTGGCCCTCACGCTGCTCATGGTCAGCTCCGTCGCCGGCTCGATCCTGACGACCTTTAGCGAACGCTATTGGATGTAGGCGCACCGCCGCCGCGGCCCGGGCCTCGCCGCTTTCACTGAGACCCAAATCACAACGGCGCATACGGAATTGGGTCACCCAGTCACCGTCCGGTCACGGTACGACAAAAAATCCCCCGGCGGCCTGGCGGCTAATAACTTCTGTTGTCAGAGTGGCTTTAGTGACTGATGTGAAACAGGGGCTTTGACCCGCTGTCACATCCGCAAGCGTCATGCAGCGGCGTCGGCCCCAACGTGGGGGTCCCGCCCGGGTCATGAACAGGCGGCCCAGGCGTGAAGTCACCGCGCCGAGGCCCGTGAGCCCCTGAGAGGCCAGAACAATGAAACGCATCTACGCCTTCGCGATCGGTTTGGCGATGCTCGCGGCGCCGGTGGCGGCTCCGCTGATCGCGTCCGCCGACCCGGGCACCCGGCCGATGGACTACCAGCAGGCCACCGACGTGGTGATCGCGCGCGGGCTCTCCCAGCGCGGCGTGCCGTTCTCCTGGGCCGGCGGCGGCATCAACGGGCCCACCCGGGGCACCGGGACGGGCATCAACACCGTCGGGTTCGACGCCTCCGGCCTGATGCAGTACGCCTACGCCGGCGCCGGCATCAAGCTGCCGCGTTCGTCCGGGGCGATCTACCGCGTCGGCCAGAAAATCCTGCCCCAGCAGGCGCGCAAGGGCGACCTGATCTTCTACGGGCCCGAGGGCACGCAGAGCGTGGCGATGTACCTGGGCAACAACCAGATGCTCGAGGTCGGCGACGTCGTGCAGGTCTCGCCGGTGCGCGCCAACGGCATGACGCCGTACATGGTCCGCGTCCTCGGCGCCGACTCGGCGCCGGTCCAGGCGCTGCCGCAGCAGGTCCCGGCGCAGCTGCCGGCGCAGCAAGCCCCGCTGCAACAGCCCCCGCTCCAGCAACTGCCCGCCGCGCAGGCGCCCACCGCGCAGGCCCCGCTGCAGCAAGCGCCCGTGCAGCAGCCGGCGACGCCGCAGGCACCGGTGCAGCAGGCGCCGCTGCAGCAGCAGTCCGCGCTGGCCCCGCTGCAGCAAGCGCCGGTGCAGCAGGCCCCGGTGCAGCAGGTCCCGGCGCCGCAGGCGCCGCTGTGGCAGCCGCCGATCCAGCAAGCGCCGGTGCAGCGGGCCCCGGTGCAGCTGCTGCCGCCCCAGCAATCTCCGTTCTTGCCCCCGGCCGCCGGCACCACCCGGTAAATTCCCGGCGCCGCCCGGGACTCCCTAACGCCGCCACCTGCTCCTAATCGGGAGCGGGTGGCGGTTTTCGGTAAATTAACTGGTAACCATGCCGACCCTGTCACCGCCTTGCACACCGGTCGCGACCGCGGAACCGGTCGCGAAGGGAGCGCGTGGCGAGGGGTTCTACCGCTACGACCTCGACGGCCTGCGGGGCATCGCGATCGCCTTGGTCGCGGTGTTCCATATCTGGTTCGGCCGGGTCTCCGGCGGGGTCGACGTGTTCCTGGCGCTGTCGGGATTCTTCTTCGGCGGCAAGATCATTCGCGCGGCGCTGAACCCGGCGGTCACCCTGTCGCCGGTGGCGGAGCTCACCCGGCTCGTCCGCCGCCTGGTCCCCGCCCTGGTCGTGGTGCTGGCGGGCTGCGCCGTCCTGACGATCCTGGTGCAGCCGGAGACCCGCTGGGAGACGTTCGCGGACCAGAGCCTCGCCAGCCTCGGCTACTACCAGAACTGGGAGCTGGCCAACACCGCGTCGGACTACCTGCGCGCGGGTGAATCCGTCAGCCCGCTGCAGCACATCTGGTCGATGTCGGTGCAGGGCCAGTTCTACGTCGGCTTCCTGCTGGTGATCGCGGGGTGCGCGTACCTGTTCCGGCGCCCGTTGGGCAAGCACCTGCGCACCTTGTTCCTGGTGCTGCTGACCGCGCTGACGGTGGCCTCGTTCGTCTACGCGATCGTGGCGCATCAGGACGACCAGGCCGCCGCCTACTACAACAGCTTCGCGCGCGGCTGGGAGCTGCTGCTCGGCGCGCTGGTCGGTGCGCTCGTGCCGGCCATCCGGTGGCCGATGTGGGTACGCACGGTGGTGGCCACCGTCGCGCTGGCCGCGATCGTGTCATGCGGGGCGCTGATCGACGGCGTGAATGAGTTTCCGGGCCCGTGGGCGCTGGTCCCCGTCGGGGCCACCATGCTGATGATCCTCGCCGGGGCCAACCTGCGGGGCGCCCCCGCCGGCGGCCGGTTACCGCTGCCGAACCGGCTGCTGGCGGCCCCGCCGCTGGTGGCGCTGGGCGCCATGGCGTACTCGCTGTACCTGTGGCACTGGCCGCTGCTGATCTTCTGGCTGTCGTTCACCGGACACCGGCACGCCGGCTTCGTCGAGGGCGCGGCGGTGCTACTGGTCTCGGGCCTGCTGGCGCACCTGACCACCCGGCTCGTCGAGGATCCCCTGCGGTACCGCACGGCCGGGCGGTCACCGGCGCCCGCGCCCGCGTGGCTGGCGCGCCTGCCCCGGCCCACGGTGGCGCTGGGCACCGCCATCGTGCTGCTCGGGGTCACGCTGACCGCCACGTCGTTCACCTGGCGTCAGCACGTCACGGTGCTGCGGGCCGCGGGCAAGGAACTCAGCGTGCTCAATCCGCAGGACTACCCCGGGGCGCGCGCCCTGACCGAACGGCTGCGGGTGCCAGCGTTGCCGATGCGGCCCAGCGTCCTGGAGGTCAAGGAGGACCTGCCGACCTCCACCCGCGACGGTTGCATCAGCGACTTCGTCAACCCGGCGGTGGTGGTGTGCACCTACGGCGACGTCGCCGCCGAACGCACCATCGCGCTGGCGGGCGGCTCGCACGCCGAACACTGGCTGCCCGCGCTGGAGCTGCTGGGCAGGATGCACCACTTCAAGGTCGTGACATACCTCAAGATGGGCTGCCCGCTGTCCACCGAGGAAGTCCCGTTGATCATGGGCAACAACGCCGCCTACCCGCAGTGCCGGCAGTGGGTGGAACAGACCATGGCGAAGGTCATCGCCGACCGCCCCGATTACGTGTTCACCACGACCACGCGGCCGTGGAACATCAAGTCCGGCGACGTGATGCCGGCCACCTACATCGGAATCTGGCAACGCTTCTCCGACAACAACATTCCGATCCTCGGCATGCGCGACACCCCATGGCTGGTGAAGAACGGCCAGCCATTCGACCCGGCGGACTGCCTGGCCAAGAAGCAAGGCAATCCCCAGTCGTGCGCGATCAAGCGATCCGACGTGTTGTCCGACCGCAATCAGACGCTGGACTTCGTCACCCAGTTCCCGCTGCTGAAGGTCCTCGACATGTCGGACGCGATCTGCCGTGCCGACGTGTGCCGCCCCGTCGAAGGAAACGTGCTGATCTACCACGGAGCCCATCACCTCACCCCCACGTACGTGCGGACCATGGTGGGCGAATTGGGCCGCCAGATCGCGGCCAATACCGGTTGGTGGTGACGCGCCCCGCGCCGCCGAGCGCGGATAAGGTCAGATGGTGCCGACCAACGATCACGCTTCAGAAACAGGCGTAGCTGGCAACCAACAGCCGAGACTGGCCACCGTCTGGCCGGGCAACCCCTACCCGCTGGGCGCCTCCTATGACGGCGCGGGGACCAACTTCTCGTTGTTCTCCGAGATAGCCGAGAAGGTCGAGTTGTGTCTGATCGACGACGCGGGGGGCCAGACGCGGATTCCCCTCGATGAGGTCGACGGCTTTGTCTGGCATGCCTATCTGCCCAACATCACCCCGGGCCAGCGCTACGGCTTCCGCGTGTACGGGCCGTTCGACCCGGCCGCCGGCCACCGGTGCGACCCGAGCAAGCTGCTGCTCGACCCGTACGGCAAGGCCTTTCACGGCGACTTCACCTTCGGCCAGGCGTTGTTCTCCTACGACCTGAAGGCCGTCGGCCCCGACGGCGACAACGCCGACCCCGGGACGCCGCCGATGGTCGACTCGCTGGGCCACACCATGACCAGCGTGGTGAGCAATCCCTTCTTCGACTGGGGCTCGGACCGGTCGCCGCTCACCCCGTACCACGAGACGGTGATCTACGAGGCCCACGTGAAGGGCATGACCCGGACCCACCCGGGCATCCCCGAGGAACTCCGCGGCACCTACGCCGGCCTGGCCCATCCCTTGGTCATCGATCATCTCAAATCGCTGAACGTCACGGCGATCGAGCTCATGCCGGTGCACCAGTTCATGCACGATTCGCGACTTCTCGACCTGGGCTTGCGAAACTACTGGGGTTACAACACATTCGGTTTCTTCGCCCCGCACAATCAGTACGCGGCCAACCGCAAGGCGAGCGTCCAAGAGTTCAAGTGGATGGTGCGCACCTTTCATGAGGCCGGCATCGAGGTCATCCTCGATGTGGTCTACAACCACACCGCAGAAGGCAACCACCTCGGTCCGACGATCAACTTCCGCGGCATCGACAACGCCGCGTACTACCGACTGGTGGACACCGACCTGCGGCTCTACAAGGACTACACCGGTACCGGCAACAGCCTCAACGCCCGCCACCCGCACGTGCTGCAGCTGATCATGGACTCGCTGCGCTACTGGGTGACCGAGATGCACGTCGACGGGTTCCGATTCGACCTGGCCGCCACGCTGGCCCGCGAGCTGCACGACGTCGACCGGCTGAGCGCCTTTTTCGACCTGGTGCAGCAGGATCCGATCGTCAGCCAGGTGAAATTGATCGCCGAGCCGTGGGACGTGGGCGAGGGCGGCTATCAAGTCGGCAATTTCCCGGGTTTGTGGACGGAGTGGAACGGGAAGTATCGCGATACTGTGCGTGACTACTGGCGGGGCGAGCCCGCAACCCTGGGCGAATTCGCTTCCCGGCTGACCGGGTCGTCGGACCTGTATGAGGCGACCGGCCGGCGTCCCAGCGCCAGCATCAACTTCGTCACCGCCCACGACGGGTTCACGCTGAATGACCTGGTTTCCTACAACGAAAAGCACAACCTGGCCAACGGCGAGGACAACCGGGACGGCGAAAGCCACAACCGCTCGTGGAACTGCGGCGTCGAGGGACCGACCGACGACCCGGAGATCATGGCGCTGCGCCGGCGCCAGATGCGCAACTTCTGGGCGACCCTGATGCTTAGCCAGGGCACGCCGATGATCGCGCACGGCGACGAGCTGGGCCGCACCCAGAACGGCAACAACAACGTGTACTGCCAGGACTCCGAATTGTCTTGGATGGATTGGTCATTGGTTGACAAGAATGCCGACCTGCTGGCCTTCGCGCGCAAGGTCACCGCGCTGCGCAAAAACCATCCGGTGTTCCGCCGGCGCCGGTTCTTCGAGGGCGAGCCGATCCGAACCGGCGAAGAGGTCCGCGACATCGCCTGGCTGAACCCGAGCAGCCGGGAGATGACGCACGAGGACTGGGGCGAAAGCATTCACAAGTGTGTGGCGGTGTTCCTCAACGGCGAGGCCATCACCGCACCCAACGCACGCGGTGAACGGGTGGTCGACGACTCATTCCTGTTGTGCTTCAACGCCGGTGAGGAACCGGTTGAGTTCGTGATGCCGAACGACGACTATGCGCAGGAGTGGACCGTGGAACTGGACACCAATCACCCGGCGGGTGACGCCGACCAGCAGGTGAACGCCGAAGAGAAGGTCTCGCTGCCCGGGCGCTCCCTTCTGGTCTTACGTAAGACCATGTGACGCATGCCTTTTCCGATACTCTCGACCTACCGGTTGCAGCTGCGCGGTGAGGCCAGCGGGTTCGCGTTCACCTTCGCCGACGCCGAAAACCTGCTGGACTACCTGGACGAACTCGGGGTCTCCCACGTTTACCTATCCCCGATCATGACCGCGGCCACCGGCTCCAACCACGGCTACGACGTCACCGACCCCACCACGGTCTCCCCCGAACTCGGCGGCCGCGACGGGTTGGCCCGGCTCTCGGCGGCCGCGCGCGAACGGGGCATCGGGCTGATCGTCGACATCGTGCCCAATCACGTCGGAGTCGACCAGCCCCAACAGAACGCCTGGTGGTGGGACGTCCTGCGGCATGGCCGATCGTCGCAGTACGCAACGTATTTCGACATCGACTGGGAGCTCGACGAGGACGGCCGCATCGTGTTGCCGATCCTGGGTTCCGACGACGACGCCGCCGATCTCAAGGTCGACGGCGACCTGCTGCGGCTGGGCGACCTCGCGCTGCCCATCGCCCCCGGCACCGGCGAAGGCTCCGGACCGGAGGTGCACGACCGCCAGCACTACCGGCTGGTGGGCTGGCGCAACGGCGTGTGCGGCTACCGGCGCTTCTTCTCGATCACCTCCCTGGCCGGGCTGCGCCAGGAGGACCGCGCCGTGTTCGACGCCACCCACGCCGAGGTCGCCCGCTGGGCGGCCGACGGGCTCGTCGACGGCGTGCGCATCGACCACCCGGACGGCTTGTCGGATCCCTGCGGCTACCTGGCGTGGTTGCGGGAATCGGTTGGCCCGCAGACCTGGATCGTCATCGAGAAGATCCTCGCGGTCGACGAGGCGCTCGAACCCACGCTGCCCATCGGGGGCACCACCGGCTACGACGTGCTCCGCGAGATCGGCGGTGTCTTCGTCGACCCGAACGGCGCACCGGCGCTGACCGCGCTCGTGGAGTCGGCGGGAGTGGACTACGCCGCGACCCCGAAGATGTTGGCGGAATTGAAGATCCGCGCGACGACCGACACGCTGGCAAGCGAACTGCGCCGGCTGCGCCGCAGCATCGTCGCGGCCGCCGGAACCGATCACCCGCAACTGCCGGAAGCGGTGGCCGCGCTGCTCACCCACATCGGTGTGTACCGCAGCGACTACCCCGGCCTGGCGGCGGTCATGCCCACCGCACTGGCCGAAACGCAAACGCAGTCACCGGAATTGGGGCCCGCCCTGCAGGTGCTCGCCGCGGCGTTGGCCCGCGGCGGCGAACCGGCAACCCGGCTGCAGCAGCTCTGCGGTGCCGTCACCGCCAAGTCGGTGGAGGACTGCTACTTCTACCGCGACGCGCGGCTGGTGTCGCTCAACGAGGTGGGCGGCGAACCGCACCGTTTCGGTGTCGGCGCGGCCGAGTTCCACCACAGCTCCGCGGCCCGCGCCCGGCTGTGGCCGCACACGATGACGACGCTGACCACCCACGACACCAAACGCGGCGAGGACGTCCGGGCCCGGATCGGGGTGCTCTCCCAGGTCCCGTCGCTGTGGACGGAGTTCCTCGCCCGCTGGGAGGTCGCCGCACCGTCCCCCGACCCCGCGACCGGACAGTTCCTGTGGCAGAACATCTTCGGCGTGTGGCCGGTCAGCGGCGAAATCACCGACGAGCTGCGCGAGCGGCTGCACGCCTACGCCGAGAAGGCCATCCGGGAGGCGGCCTGGCACACCTCGTGGAACGAGCCGAACACCGAGTTCGAGGACGCGGTGCACAGGTGGCTGGACGGCGTGTTCGACGGCCCGCTGGCCGGCCAGCTGACCGAGTTGGTCGGCCAGCTCAATCCGCACGCCGCCAGTGACGCCCTGGGCCAGAAGCTGCTCGCGCTGACCGTTCCCGGGATACCGGACGTCTACCAAGGCACCGAGCTGTGGGACGACAGCCTGGTCGACCCGGACAACCGCAGGGCCGTCGACTACGCCGCCCGGCGCGCCGCGCTGAAGGCGCTCGAGCATCCCAAGATCCGGGTCGTCACCACGGCGCTGCAGGTGCGACGCGCCCACCCGGACAGCTTCCTGCGCGGCGACTACGTCCCCGTGCTGGCCAACGGCGACGCCGGCGATCACGTGCTGGCCTTCCGCCGGGGCTCCGACGTCGTGGTCGCGGTGACCCGGTGGACCGTGCGCCTGACCGAAAGCGGCTGGGGCAACACCGTTCTGGCGTTGCCCGAGGGCACCTGGAAGGACGCGCTCAGCGGGGTCATCGCGGACGGGCCGACGGCGGCGGCCCAGTTGTTCGCCGAGCTGCCCGTCGCGCTGCTGGAGCGCCATCATGACTGAATTCCGGGTGTGGGCGCCCAAACCGGAGTCGGTTCGGCTCGACGTCGAGGGCGGCGTGTACCCGATGACCCGCTCCGACGACGGCTGGTGGCACGCGTCCGTCGACGCCGCCCCGGACGCCCGCTACGGCTTCCTGCTCGACGACGACCCGACCGTGCTGCCCGACCCGCGCTCCGCCCGCCAGCCCGACGGCGTGCACGCCCGCTCCCAGCTGTGGGACCCGGCAGGCGCGACTTGGACCGACGGCGACTGGAAGGGCCGGCCGGTCGAGGGCGCGGTGATCTACGAGATGCACCTGGGCACCTTCACCAGCGCCGGCACCTTCGACGCCGCCATCGAGAAGCTGGACTACCTGGTGGACCTGGGCGTCGACTTCGTCGAGCTGATGCCGGTGAATTCCTTTGCCGGAACGCATGGCTGGGGCTACGACGGGGTGCTGTGGTACAGCGTGCACGAACCCTACGGCGGCCCCGACGGCCTGGTCGCCTTCGTCGACGCCTGCCACGCGCGCGGGCTGGGCGTGTTGATCGACGCGGTGTTCAACCACCTCGGACCGTCGGGCAATTACCTGCCCAAGTTCGGGCCCTACCTGTCGTCGGCCAGCAACCCGTGGGGCGAGGGCATCAACATCGCCGACGCCTATTCCGACGAGGTGCGCCGCTACATCATCGGCTGCGCGCTGCGCTGGATGCGCGACTTTCACGCCGACGGGCTGCGACTGGACGCGGTGCACGCGCTGGTGGATACCACCGCCATCCACATCCTCGAGGAGCTTGCGACCGAAACGGATTGGCTTGCACAGCAATTGGGGCGCCCGCTGTCGCTGATCGCCGAGAGCGATCTCAACGACCCGCGGCTGATCAGCCCGCGGGACCGCGGCGGCTACGGCCTGACGGCGCAATGGGCCGACGACATCCACCACGCCATCCATACGGCGGTGTCCGGCGAACGCCAGGGCTACTACGCCGATTTCGGCAGCCTGGCCACCCTGGCCCAGACCCTGCGCCACGGCTACTTTCACGCCGCCACCTATTCGTCGTTCCGGCACCGCCGGCACGGCCGGCCGTTGGACACCACCGAGTTCTCGGGAATCCCGGGCACCCGCCTGGTCGCGTACACCTGCACCCATGACCAGGTGGGTAACCGTGCCCTCGGTGACCGCCCGTCGCAGAACCTGACCGGCGGACAGCTGGCGATCAAGGCCGCGCTGGCGCTCGGGACGCCCTTCACCGCAATGCTTTTCATGGGCGAGGAGTACGGGGCGTCCACGCCGTTTCAGTTCTTCAGCTCCCACCCGGAGCCGGAGCTGGCCCAGGCCACCGCCCAGGGGCGCAAGGCCGAGTTCGCCGAACACGGCTGGGACGCCGACGACATCCCCGACCCGCAGGACCCGCAGACGTTTGCGCGCTCGAAACTCGATTGGGACGAGGTCGACGCCGGCGAACACGGCCGGCTGCACCGGTTCTACCGCGACCTGATCGCGCTGCGCCACGGCGACCCCGACCTGGCCGACCCCTGGCTGGAGCGGCTCGCGGTCGACTACGACGAGGAACAGCGCTGGATCAGCGTGTCCCGCGGCGGGCTGCGCATCGTGTGCAACCTCGGCGCCGAACCGGTTCGGGTGCCCGTCGCCGGAGACGTGATCCTGGCGTGGGGCGAGCCCGCGGTCGAGGCCGACGGCGCGGTGCTGGAAGGCCAGTCGGTCGCCATCCTGCGCTGTGGATAACGGTGAGCGGCGGGGCGAGCCACCGCCGATGATTCGGCCATGACTCAATTCGCGTTCGGCCGGTTGATCGGCCTGCTGAGGAAGAAGAAGCCGGTGCCGGCTCCGCTCGTCGTGGTCGACGAGGCGCCGCGGGACCGCAGCGTCGCGCTGTTGTGGACCGGTCCCGGCCTGGGTGGCCCCGAAGGGGCCTGATCTAGACGCTGGGGCGGCCCGCGCTGTGCACTGCCTCGGCGATCGCGTCGGCCAGGGGGCCGATCTCGCCGGCGGTCAGGTCCGCGATGGTGACGCGGATGCCCGGCGGCGTGCCGATCCGGAATCGGGTGCCGGGTGCCGCGGCCCAGCCCGCGCGCAACAGCCGGGTGATCGCGACGGTCTCGTCGGGCACGGGGATCCACACGTTGAGCCCGGACCTGCCGTGCGCGGCGACGCCACGCTCGGCCAAGGCGGCGGATAGCCCCCGGCGGGTGTCGGCGTATTGCCGCTCGGCCATGGCGATCAGGCGCGCGGCCGCCCCGTCCGACCACAGGCTGACGGCCAGGTCCTGCAGCAGGTGGCTCACCCAGCCCGGCCCGAGCCGCAGCCGCCCGTGCACGCGCTCGACGGTGCGGTGGTCGCCGGCGAGGACGGCCACCCGCAGGTCGGGCCCGTACGCCTTGGACGCGGACCGCACGAACGCCCAATGCCGGGTCGCACCGGCCAGGGTGTGCAACGGCGCGCCGGAGATGCCGGCGCAGTGATCGTCTTCGATGAGCAGCACGTCACCGCCCCGGCGCGCCAGCAGTTGCCGGAGTGCGTCGGCGCGCTCGGCGGATAGCGCAGCGCCCGTGGGGTTTTGGGCGCGCGTGGTGACGATGAGCCCGCGCACACCGCGGTCCAGCGCCGCCGCCAGGTCGGCCGGCAGCGGTCCATCGTCGTCGACCCGGACCGGCTCGGCCGAAAGCCCTAGGGCGGCAAGGAGATCGAACACGTTCCCCCAGCCCGGATCCTCGACTGCGACCCGATCGCCGGGACGCAGATGGGCGGTCAGGACGCGCTCGAGGCCGTCGAGCGCCCCGCTGGTCACCGCGAGGTGTTCGGCCGCAACGCCATCGGCGGACAGCGCCGCCCGGGCGAACTCGACCAACGCCGCCGACATGGCCGGCTGCCCGTACAGCACCGGGCGGCCGACCACCGGCGCGGGCAGCGTGGCGCCCGCCAGGGGCAACAGGGCGGGGTTGGGATTGCCGGTCGACAGGTCGCGCACCCCGGCGGGGACGTCGAGCCCGAGCAGCGACCGGGGGGTGGTCGCCGGGCGGTGCCGCACCCGGGTGCCGCGGCGACCGGCCGTTTCCACGGCCCCTCGATGGCGCAGCAGGCGGTAGGCCGCCGCCGCGGTGTTGGCGTTGACGCCGAGCTGGGCGGCCAGTTCCCGGACGGGCGGCAGGGCGTCACCGGGCGCCAGCGCGCCGGTCGAGACCGCCTCTTCGATGCTGGCCGCTATGGACTCCGCGCCCGTTCCGGTTATGCTGTTTTGTACTGGCACGCAATTAATTATGTACTAGAACAAAGGCATACGCAATGGACACCGGATACCAGCCGACTCCGCGCACGACGCCCACCCGCTACCGGGAGCGCGCCCGCTACGACCGCGAGACCGTGCACCGGATCCTGGACGAGTCGCCGATCTGCCACCTGGGCTACCTCAGCGCCGGCCGCCCGGTGGTCCTGCCGACCACCCACGTCCGCCTCGGCGAGACGCTCTACCTGCACGGTTCGACCGGCGGGGGTCCCCTGCTCGCCGCCAGGGCGGCCCCGTCGGGCCTGCCCGTGTGCGTCACGGTCACCCTGGTCGACGGGCTGGTGCTGGCGCGCGCCGCCATGCACCACTCGGTGAACTTCCGCTCGGTGGTCGCGCTGGGCGCCGCGCGCGTCGTCGACGACGCGGGCGAGAAATCGCGGGCGCTGGCGGGCCTGCTGGACCACATCGCGCCCGGGCGCGCCGCCGACTGCCGGCCCCCCGATCCGCGCGAGCTGGCCGCCACCGGGATGCTCGCGCTGGACCTGCTGGAGGTGTCGGCCAAGGTGCGCGCCGGCGGCCCGGACGACGATCCGGAGGATTGCGCGTTGCCCTACTGGGCGGGAGTGGTGCCGCTGAGCGTGACGGCCGGGGCGCCGGTGCCGGCCGCGGACCTCGCCCCGGCGCTGCCGGTGCCGGGATACCTCAGGGAGCGCCGGGCCTGAGCCTCACGGCGGCAACGCGCAGGCTGTCGTCCCACCAGGTTCCGACGAGGATGACGGTGCCGGCCCAGGCCAGGCCCAGCATCCAGCCGGAGAGCACGTCGCTGACGTAATGGACTCCCAGATACACCCGCGAGAACCCGATCAGGAACGCCGAGCCGATCGCGACGGTCCACACGATCACCCGCCCGGCCCACCGCAGGATCAGCCAGCGGGTCAGCATCCACGCGGAGATCACCATGATCGCGGCGGTGCCGGTGGCGTGCCCGGACGGGAACGAATACCCGTCCGCGTCGACGAGGGCGAACGGCAGGGGCGGACGTTTTCGGCCTACCAGGGCCTTGGCGATGAACAGCACCAGCGGAACCACACCGCCGCCAACCAGGGCGAGCAGCACGGGCCGCCATGACCGGCACCGGTAACCCGCGGCAACGGAAATCGGGAACGCGACCGCAGTCAGGAATAGCGGTCCGCCCGCGATCGTGACCGCCCGCAGGGCGGCGGTCAGCCACAGCTCGCGGTGGGCCGCGAGCCAGCGGGTCACCGGCTGGTCGATTCCGGCGATGCCGTCGCCCTCGAGCACGTACTCGAGCACCTCGCTGAAGCCGACCGCGAGCGCGACGACCACGACCATCCCGAGCAGCAGCGCGGCACCGGCGACCTCGCTCTCGGGCCACCGACGCGCCAGCGACCACCCCCGGTCGCCGATCCGGTCACGGGCCCAGGTCAGCGTTTCCGACACCCTTCCCATGAGCGTCCGGAACGGGGGCCCGCGCCGGGCAACCCCAATCGCCAGCCACGCAAGCAGGACAAGGAAAACGGTGATGCCGGCGCCGACCAGACCGAACCCGCCCGCGCCGGGTCCATACTGCTGGTCCATGCAGCGCGGCCCGGCGTCTAGAACAGCAGGTAGCGGTAGGCCGGCGACCCGGGTTCCAGGCGTTCGACGTGGAGTTCGGTCGCGCGCATCCGGGCCAGCAGGCCGTCCAGGTCGGCCGAGGACGCCAGCTGGATGCCGACCAGCGCCTCGCCGGTCTCGCGGTTGTTCCGCTTGATGTACTCGAACAGGGTGATGTCGTCGTCGGGGCCCAGCACCTCGTCGAGGAACCGGCGCAGCGCGCCGGGCTCCTGCGGGAAGTCCACCAGGAAGTAGTGCTTGAGGCCCAGGTGCACCAGCGAGCGTTCGAGCACCTCGCCGTAGCGCGACACGTCGTTGTTGCCGCCCGAGATGAGGCACACCACGGTGGAACCGGGCTCGATGTCCGCTTCCAGCAGCCCCGCGACCGACAGTGCGCCCGCGGGCTCGGCGATGATGCCCTCGTTCTGATAGAGGTCCAGCATCGCGGTGCAGACCGCGCCCTCGTCGGTCGCCGTGATCGACACCATGTCGCCGGCCGCCGCCAGCGCGGCGTAGGTCAGCGTGCCCGCGCGCCGCACCGCGGCGCCGTCGACGAACTGGTCGACGTGGTCCAGCTCCACCGGCTCGCCGGCCGCCAGCGCGGCCATCATCGCCGCGGCGCCGGCCGGTTCGACGCCCAGCACCGACGTGTTCGCCGTCCGCTCGGCCAGGTAGGTGGTGATGCCCGCGATGCAGCCGCCGCCGCCGACCGGGACCACCACCAGGTCGGGCTCCCCCGCGCCGAGCCTGTCCAGCTGATCGAGCAGTTCGACGGCGATGGTGCCCTGGCCGGCGATGGTGCGCAGGTCGTCGTACGGCGGCACCAGCGTGGCGCCGGTGCGTTCGACGTCGGCCAGCGCGGCCTCGGCGGCCAGGTCGTAGCTCGTTCCGCCCACGATCAGCTCGATGAACTCCCCGCCGTGGTAGCGAATCCGGTCGCGTTTTTGCTGGGGGGTCTTGGCGGGCACGTAGACCCGGCCGTGCACGCCCAGGGTCCGGCACGCGTAGGCGAAGCCCTGCGCGTGATTGCCCGCCGACGAGCACACCACCCCGGCCGCCAGCTCCTCGTCGGACAGCTGCACCAGCAGGTTGTAGGCCCCCCGCAGCTTGTAGGAGCGCACCACCTGCAGGTCTTCCCGCTTGAGGTAGACGTTCGCGCCGGTGATCGCCGACAGCCGATCGCTCAACTGCAGCGGCGTCGGCGTGACGACCGCGGCGATGCGCTTGGCCGCGCCGTCGATGTCAGCCCCGGACAGCAGAGCCGCCGGCCCCATGCTCTGGCTCAGTTCGGCGGACACCGATCAATGGTGCCACGCCGGGGAGCCAACTTCGGAATTCAGCCCACCGGGGTCAGCACGAACACCGGGATCTGGCGGTCCGTTTTCTTCTGATACTCGGCGTAATCGGGCCAGGCCTCGACGGCGCGCTCCCACCAGAGGGCCTTCTCATCGCCGAACACCTCGCGGGCGTCGTACTCGCGGGTGGTGCCGCCGTCCTGCAGCTCGACCCGGGGGTTCTTGACGACGTTGTGGTACCAGACGGGGTGCTTCGGCGCCCCGCCGAGCGAGGCGACGATCGCGTACTGACCGTCGTGCTCGACCCGCATCAACGGGGTCTTGCGGAGCTTGCCCGTCTTGGCCCCGATCGTGGTCAGCACGATGATGGGTTTCCCCTTCATGTCCGTGGCCTCGGTCCCGCCGGACTGCTCGTACTTCTCGGCCTGTTCGCGGGACCAGTCCCATGGGCTCGGCGCGTACTCCCCTGAAAGCGGCATGGCACCAACTCTATGCCGCGCGCCCGGCGGGCGCCGGTGCGGTCGAGATCGCCTACGGCCGCGTTTCGACGAACGGGCGAAGGTGGATGCGCGTCTGGTGGTCGGGGGCCCCGGCCTCGCCGTCGGAATGCCTGCCGCGCGTGTAGTCGCCCTGCCACGGCACTTTTTCACCCACGGCGGTGTTGGTCGCGGCCTGGGCCTGGCCCAGCTCGTTGCGCGAGCGGAGGAAGAACTCGTGCTTGCGGCGCACGTCCTCGTCGGACTCGATCGGCCGGATCTCCGGGGCGAACTCTTCCAGCTCGGCCCGGCGCTGCGGGACGATCATGCAGATCGGCTCGTCGACCTCGAATCGCACCGGCATCATCTTTCGGGTGATCTGCCAGCTCATGCTGAAACTGGATGTGGCCCAGTCGGTCTCGACGACGCCCTCCAGCGGCGACACGGCGTCCTTGGGGTAGTTGGCCGGCCCGCGGACCAGCAGGTTGTAGCCGGGCGGGGTGCGAAACAGCATCGGCAGGTGCCACGTCAAGATGCCGTGACCGAAGTGGCTGAACGGCAGGAGCTGACCGGGGTCGCGCCGGTCGGGCGCGATGATCACCCCCATGCTCTCGTCCCCGCCCATCCATGTGGCGGTGAACGCGCACGGATTGCGCAATTCCCAGCCACTTTGGTTGGCGATGAGCATCGGCAGGCACCGGTTCGGCCAACCGTTTCGCATCGCCGACATCCACGGCCGGCTGATGGGGGCCGGTGTGATCGGCGGCGCGTTGGCACCGGTGGTGAACGCGATCAGCGGGCGGGTGGGCTCGCCGGACTTGTCACTCATCGACTCCTCGATTCGGTACGTGGCGACGTGTCAATTCGTGCGGTCGGCCCAGCCCGGTGGAAGCTGGCCGGGGGCGACGTCGATCACCGATTCGTCGTCGGCACCGACACGCTCGAACAGTGTGATGTAGGCGAATTCCGGCACGGTGAAGATCGGGTAGGTCGGTCCCTCATCGCGGTATGCCCGCATCTGGTCGAGATGATCGTTCTGAAAACACACCGTGCGCTCGCCGTGCCGGCGGATCCACTGAGGAAAGAAGATCACGCCGTGGATTCGCCGCTTGCCGGGCATGACGTTGACGGCCACCGATGTGCCCGTCGGCTCGGTCCACGAAATCTTGTAACTGTCGGTGTCGAGCTGCACCAGGTCGACCTCTTGGCCCTTGACCCACCGCCCGCCGACATGACCGGAATGGATCCGATAGTCGATGGTTCGGTCGTTCTTGACATACATCTCGTAGCGCCAGCCGTTGGCGTAGGTGTAGATGAACCGGCATCCCACGATCCCCGATAAGTCCTGCGGCGGAATGGGATTGTCGACGCTGGTCATCGTGAGGCTCCGTTCGGTGGCCGGTTGATGGTCCGAACACCAACCTAGTTGCTCGCCGGCGGCGGCTGCGGCTCGAAGGGGTCGTACCACCACCAGTCGGCCCGCTCGCCGGAGGGCCCGGGCCACGGCGGGACGGCGGGCGGGGCACGGTCGGGCGCACGCGCAAGCGATCCCGCACTCAGCGGGCGGCCCGAGCTGTCGGTGACGACGAGATGGTCGCCGGTTCCGGTGATCGTGATGCCGCCACGGTGGTGCAACCGGTGGTGAAAGGGACAAACGAGCACCAGGTTGGCCAACTCCGTTGGGCCGCCGTCTTCCCAATGCCGGATGTGGTGGGCGTGCAGACCGCGGGTGGCGCCACAACCGGGAACCGCGCACATGGGGTGGCGATGCTCGAGCGCGCGGCGAAGCCGCCGGCTGATCTGCCGGGTCGCCCGGCCGGCGCCGATCACCTCGCCGTCCCGCTCGAACCAAACCTCACACGTGGCATCACAGGTCAGGTATCGGCGTTCGGCGTCGGTGAGCAACGGACCCAAATGCAACGCGGCGGCGCGTTGCTCGACATCGACATGCACCACCACCGTGGTGTGCTGCCCGTGCGGCCTGCGGGCCGCCTCGGCATCCCAACCGGCCTCGACCAGGCGCATGAACGCCTCTAGCGTGCCCGGTAACGGCGGCGCGGCATCGGATGCGCAGCCTTCATTGCCGCGATCGCGCTTCCACTCGGCGACCAGCGCATCGCGATGCGACGCCAGCGCCGCGTCGAACTTCGCCGCATCCGGGTGCGGAAGTTTGATCCGCCAACAGCTGAAGTCCTCGTCGGCGGTCTTGGTGATCGAGGGTTGCGGTTGCGGCCGAGCATCGGGTTGGGGACGCGGTTCCAGCTTGACCGCGGTACGCAGCCGGTTGACCGTGGCGACCCGGGCCAACTTCGCGTAATGCTCATCGGATCCCTCACCCGCCCGCGCCGCGATGACGCCGACCTGATCCAGCGACAGTCGCCCCTCCCGCATGGCCTGCGCGCAGCGCGGGAACTCCTCGAGCCGCCGCGCGACGGTGGTGATCGTGTGGGCGTTCGCCGACGACAGGCCGATCTTCCAACCCACCAGCGCCGCGACCGACCGCGCGCCCGTAACGCCGCAGAGGTCGCCGCGACCCAGTTCCGCGACGATCTCCACGATGCGCCCGTCGATCGCGTTGCGCTGACCGGCCAACTCGGCCAGCTCGTCGAACAACACCTCAAGCCGCTCAGCAGGATTCACCTCTAAGGGAGGCGATGCGACCGACGACATGAATTCATCATCGCAGGGGGGTCCGACAAGTTTTCGCCGACAACGATGCGCCGCCGCCTACCGCGCACCGGCCAGGCCCGCGATCGCGTTGACGCGCCGGACCGCCGTGGCGATCTCGTCGGCGAACTCGCGGCGCCGGTTCGCGATGGTCAGATCCTCGAAGCCGTCCACCAGCTCGCGGTGGCGGGCCAACCGCAGGGCGGTCTTGAACAATTCCATCGACCTCGACTCGGCGCTGGCGATCCTGCGTTGCAGTTCCCATTGCTTGCCCACCTCGAGGCACTCGGCGAGAAACGCGCCCTCGTCGAATGATTCGTCGTCGTAGGCGGCCAGCCGGTCGGCGACGATGTGGTAGGCGTCCAGGAACGGACGCAACACCAGGTGCGCCAGCAGCAGGTCGGCCTTCTCCAGGAGCCCCCGCACATCGGCGGCGCTGGCGGCCTTGCTGGTGTCTTCCACCCGCCCGATCAGCCGCACCTCGTCGGCGAGCTCCTTTTCGAACTGGGCGCGCGCCGAGAACAGGAACTCGAACTTCAGCAACTCGCGCAGGGCCAGCGCCTCGTCGCGCACGGCCGACGGCAACACCAAGCCCTCGACCGAGGCCTCGGCGTCTTCGACGGCGGCCAGCAACGCCGTCTCGGCGATCGCGCGGTCGACCACGATGTGGATGGCGGCGTTGCGGTAGAACGCCGCGACCAGATGCCGGTCTTCGCCGATGCCCCAGACGGGTTCGGTGCCCGCGTCGTACACGCTGACCACTCCCGAGGCCACCAGCTGGTGCAGCGTCCAGCGGATCGTCGAACGGTTCGTCAGGTCGGCGGCGCCGGCAACCGTCCAGTTCCGCGCGGCGATGTAGCTCGCCAGCGGCCGCACGGTGGCCAGCACCTCGCTGATGGACAGCGACCGGTCGGCGCCCAGCAGGGCCAGGCTCACCACCGCGGTCGGGGTGACCGGGGTGGCGCGGTTGATCCGGTGCTCGACGTCCAGCGCGATGCGCTCGATCTCGGTGCCCGTCTGAGACTCCTCGGCGCGCAGCTCCTCGAGGCGCTTGCGCAGCGGCAGCGGTTCACCGAAGTCCAGGTAGGCCCGGCCGAGCCGCTCGCCCTGCTGGCGCGCCAGCCGGATCAGGAAACGGAAATCCTCGGGCCGCTTCGTCGCGCCGTAGGCCTCGGTGGTCATCGCCTCGACCTCGTGCAGCTGGTCGTACACGATCGAGGTGGGCACCAAATACACCTCGGGGCCGTCGATTTCGTCGACGGCGTCGCTGATGTAGCGCAGGATGCCGTACACCGGCGGCCGCAGCTTGCCGGTCCGGGTGCGCCCGCCCTCGATCGACCAGGTGAGGTTGGCGTGGTTCTGCACCAGCTGGGCGGCGTAGGCGCGCAGCACGAAGCGGTACACCGGAATGTCTTTGGTCTGGCGCCGGATGAAGATGGTGCCGGTGCGCTTGGCCCACGCCCCCATCGGGAAGAAGTTCAGGTTGGCCCCGCCGAAGGTCAGCGCGGGCGAGAGCCGGTTGGCCTGAATCACTTCCGGCAGCAACAGGCCATCAAGGTAGGAGCGGTGCGAAAAGGCAAACGCCAGTGTGGCTTTGCGATCCAGCCTGCGCAGCTGCGAGATCTGGTCCTCGTCGACCAGCACGTCGTAGGCCCGCATCAGCCAGCAGCTGAAGCTGCGCCATCCCCGCACCGCCCGCTCGTCCAGCGAGGGCGCCATCTCCCGCAGGTAGCTGGCGGCCTCGGCGCGCACGTCGGCCAGGTCGCGCCCGAGCTCGTCGGCCAGCCCGCGCAGCCGCTCGTCGTACCACGGCGCGGCGAGCAACTGGGCGACCTCCGCCGGGTCGGTCGGCAGCGGTGTCGTCGATTCCGCGACTAATCCGGTACGCTGCAGCAGCTTTCGTGCGCCGGCTCGGCCAAATTCACGGGCGGTCGACCCCGGCCCCCCGCTCATGCCGGCTGCACCGTCGCGGCCGAAGGCTCGTGCACGTCCGGGTGCAGCTCGGGCGCGTAGAGTTCCTCGATCTCGGTCGCGTACTTCGACAGGATCGGCTTGCGCTTGAGCTTCATGGTCAGCGTGATCTCGTCGCCGCCGGGCTCCCACAGCGACGGCAGGATGCGGAAGCGCTTGATCTGTTCCACCCGGGACAGTTTGGCGTTGCCCTCGGCCACGCCCGCGGCGATCCGGGCGATGACGTCGGGGTGGGCGGCCAGGGCCGCGGGTGACGCGTCGGCCAGGCCGTGCTGGGCCGCGTATGGAGCGACCGATTCGGCGTCGAAGACCATCAGCGCGGCGTTATAGGGCCGACCGTCGCCGATGGTGATCATCACGCCGACCATCGGGCAGGCGGCCAGGACGGTGGTCTCAATGTTGGCCGGCGACATGTTCTTTCCGGCCGCGTTGATGATCAGCTCCTTCTTGCGGTCGATGATCCGCAGATAGCCGTCGTCGTCGACCTCGATGATGTCGCCGGTGTGCAACCAGCCGTCGGCATCGATCGCCTCCGCGGTCTTGGCGGGCTCCTTGCGATACCCCTTCATCACCAGCGGACCGCGCACCAGAAACTCGCCGTCGTCGGCGACCTTGCCCTCGAGCCCCGGAAGCAGCTTGCCGACGGTGCCCAGGCGCGCGTCGCGGGGGTGGCTGACGCTGGCGACGCAGCTGAGCTCCGACATCCCCCACACCTCGGCGATCGGAACACCCAGACCGAGGAAGAACGCCAGCGTCTCCTTGGGGATGGGCGCCGCCCCCGAAACCGCCCAGCGCAGTTCACCGAAGCCCAGCCGCTCGCGCAGCTTGGACAGCACCAGCTCGTCGGCCTGGGCCCATTCGGCGGCCAACTCGTCGGCGATCGGCTCACCGGCCAGCAGGGCGGCGCCGCGCTTGGCGGCCACCGACATCGCCCACCGCAGCGCCTGACGCTTGACCTCGTCCGCCTCGTTGTCGATCGCGAATTCGATTCCGGCCTTGAGCTTTTCCCACACGCGGGGCACCCCGCCCCACACCGTGGGCCGCACGTCGGGCAGCGCGGCGGCGATGGCGCGGACGTCGGAGACGACCGTCACCTGGGCGCCGAACACCTCCAGGCCGTACAGGCCCATCACCCGGTCGGCGATGTGGGCCGTCGGGAGGTAGGAGGTGACCCGGTCGCCGAACTGGGACGGCAGGACGGCGTTGAGGGCGTAGGCCTCGAAAAGCAGGTTGGCGTGGGTCATTTCGACGCCCTTGGGGTTTCCGGTGGTCCCGGAGGTGTAGATGAGCGTGACGACGTCGTCGGGCCGCACCGCCCGCCAGGTGGCCTCGAAGTCGGAGCCCTCGCGCGCGGCGGCGTACACGTCGTCCACCGAGATCGTGCCCGGCGGCGAACCGTCGATGCAGACGATGTGCTCGATCGGCGCGCCGCTGGCGCGGATGCGGTCGACGTACTGCTCCTCGCAGATCGCGACCTTGGTGCCGGCGTTTTCGAACAGGTACGTCAGCTGCTCGGCGGGCAGCGTGTTGTACACCGAAAACGAAGTGGCGCCCAGGTGTTGGGCGCCGATCTCGAACGGGTAGAACTCGATGCGGTTGGCCATCATCAGCGAGACCGTGTCGCCGCGGCCCACCCCCAGGCCGGCCAGGCCCGCGGCGACCTTGCGCACCTGCGCCGCGAGCTCGGTCCACGTCAGCGTCTGGGTGTCGCCGGGCGTGCGGAGCGCGACGGCGTCCGGATCGATCGACGCGTTGCGTGCAAACGCCTCGCATAGGGTGACGGGACGCTCGGGTGTCGTCATGTGTGTGAGCGTACGTGCGTGGGTAGTGGCGCGGAACACATCACGCGGTATCGGGGCGCCACAGCTGCAGCGTGCTCGATATGCGGGCGGGCAGCTGCAGCAATTCGATGGGCGTGCCGTCGGGGTCGTGGATGAAGAACATCCGCACCCCGCCGATGTCGACGGGCGGCTCGGCGCGGACGTCGGGATGCCCGCGCCGCACGGCGTCGTAGGTGGCGTCGAGGTCGTCGACGCGGAACGAGACGTTGGTGTAGCCCAGGTGCGGCCCGCTCGGGCATTCGGGGACGTCGCCCAACGACAGCAGTTCGACCATGGCGCCGCCGATCAGCCCGCCGATCATCCGGCCCCGCTGCGTGACCCCGCCGGTCACCGCGGCCAGGCCCGCGCCGTCGAGTTCGATGTCGAACACGACGTCCATGCCCAGCACCGCGGTGTAGAACTCGCGCGACGCCTCGATGTCGGAGACGCCGATGCAGACGTGGGAGAAGTTCTGCACCGCGATGGTGGGCGGCTGGCTCATGGAACTCCCTTGCTCAGGCGGGCAACGCGGTGTGAATCCCGCACGTGCATGCGTCGATTGAGGGACACGTGCAGCGCATGCCCCATTCGATCACGGCGCGCGCCCGGGCCAGCGACTCGATCTGCGCGTCGATGGCGGCGAGTTTGGCCTCGGCCAGCGCGCGGCTGGCGGGCCGCCCGGGGGCGTCGTCGGCGAACAGCAGCTGGATCTCCTCCAGCGCGAAGCCGGCCGACTTGCACAGCCGGATGACCTCCAGCCGGGCCAGCACCGAATCGTCGTAGCGACGCTGGCCACCGAGCCGCACCGGCGGCGGCACCAACCCGATCTGTTCGTAGTAGCGCAGCGTGGTCGCGGCGACGCCGGCCTGGCGGGCCACCTCGCCGATGGTCAGCTGTGCGCTCATTCCGGCCTCCTTGACTTAGAGCCAACTCTAAGTCGTTGACTGGGGCCATGCACACACATTCACTCGACGGGCTGGCCGCGGCCCGCTACGCCCTGCTCCGGTCGTTTCGCCGCGACGGCACCCCCGTCGACACCCCGATCTGGTTCGGGGTCGACGGCGACGCACTGCTGTTCCGCACCAAGGTGGGGCCGAAGACGAAGCGGCTGGCCACGCGCCGCGACGTCGAACTCACCGCCTGCGATTACCGCGGCCGGGTGCGACCGGGCGCGACGACCCTTGCGGGCCGCGCCACCATCCTCTCGGGCGACGACGCCCAGCGGGCCAACCGCGTGCTGCACGAACGGTATGGCTGGCAGTGGAACATCGTGCCGCTGCTCAAGATCCCGGGCGTCACCAACGTGCACCGAAACCTGTCGCTGCGCGAGAAGCTGCGCCGCGCGCGCGACCGCGGCGTGTGGGCCGACAGCGCGATGGTTCGGGTGGACGTGGCGTCGCCCTAGGCGCGCCACGATGCACTAGCTGCCGAGGCAGCCGGGGCCCAGCAGCTCCTTGAGGTCGCCCATCAGCGCGGGCGAGGGCGTCACCCGCAGCGAGGCGTCCAGCTCCAGGGTGGTGATCCGGTCTCCGCTGATGAGCCGCAGGTGCACCTGGGCGGTGCCGGGATGGCGCGCCAGCACCTGCTTGAGCGCGCTGACCTTGTCGATGGTGCACTGCCGGGTGGGCAGGCTGACCGCGATCGGCCGGTTCGGCTGGGCGTTGGAAAAGTCCGGCACCACAAGCTCGTTGGCGATCAGGCTGATGCGGTCGTCACGGATGGCGACCTTCGCGTTGATCAGCACCACCGCGTCGTCGGCGATGTCGGCGCCGTAGGCGGAATACGCGTGGGGGAAGAACATCACCTCGATGCCGCCGGTGAGGTCTTCCAATTGCGCTGACGCCCAGGGCATTCCGTTCTTGTTCACCCGCCGGTTGACCGACGCGAGGATGCCGCCCACCCGCACCTGCGTCTCGTTGGGGACATCGCCGTCCAGGATGGCCGGAATCTGGGTGTCCACCTGGGCGGCCAGCAGGTGCGCCACCCCGTTGAGCGGATGCCCCGACACGTACAGGCCGAGCATCTCGCGCTCCAGGGCCAGCTTGTGCTTGTCCTCCCACTCGTCCTCGGGCACCTTGATGGTGAACACGGAATCCTCGGTGCCGCAGCCGTCGCCGCCGAACAGGTCGAATTGCCCTATCGCCTCGGCCTTCTTGGTGCCCAGCACCGAGTCGACCGCGTCGGTGTGCACCAAGAACAGACCCTTGCGGGCGTGGCTCAGCGAGTCGAACGCGCCCGCCTTGATCAGCGACTCGGTGACCTTCTTGTTGCAGGCCGCGATGTCGATCTTGTTCAGGTAATCCGAGAAGTCGGTGAACTTGCCCTTCTCGTTGCGGGTCTTGATCAACGAGCCCACGACGTTGGCCCCGACGTTGCGCACCGCGCCCAGGCCGAAGCGAATGTCCTGGCCGACCGACGCGAAGTTCACCAGGGACTCGTTGACGTCCGGCGGCAACACGGTGATGCCGAGCTTGCGGCAGTCGGCCAGGTAGACCGCGGCCTTGTCCTTGTCGTCGCCCACCGACGTCAGCAGACCGGCCATGTATTCGGCCGGATAGTTGGCCTTCAGGTAGGCGGTCCAGTAGGACACCAGGCCGTAGCCGGCGGCGTGCGACTTGTTGAACGCATACCCGGCGAACGGAAGGATGGTGTCCCACAACGCTTTCACCGCTTTTTCGGAGAAACCGTTGGCGGTCATGCCCTCGTAGAAGCCCTTGTACTCGGCCTCGAGCACCTCGAGCTTCTTCTTGCCCATCGCCTTGCGCAGCGCGTCGGCCTTGCCCATCGTGTAGGAGGCCACCTTCTGGGCGATGAACATGATCTGCTCTTGGTAGACGATCAGACCGTAAGTCTCCGAAAGGATTTCGCGCAGCGGCTCCTCGAGCTCCGGGTGGATCGGCTTGATCGCCTGCCGGTTGTTCTTGCGGTCGGCGTAGTCGTTGTGGGCGTTCATGCCCATCGGACCCGGACGGTACAGCGCCAGCACGGCGACGATGTCGTTGAACTCGGTGGGCTGCATGCGGCGCAGCAGGTCGCGCATCGGCCCGCCGTCGAGCTGGAACACCCCGAGCGTGTCGCCGCGGCCCAGCAGCTCGTACGTCGGCTTGTCGTCCAGCGGCACCGATTCCAGGTCGAGGTCGATTCCCCTGTTGGCCTTGATGTTTTCCAGCGCGTCGCCGATGATCGTCAGGTTGCGCAGGCCCAGGAAGTCCATCTTCAGCAGGCCGATGGCCTCACACGACGGGTAGTCCCAGCCGGTGATGATGGCCCCGTCCTGCGGCCGCTTCCACAGCGGGATGGCCTCGGTGAGCGGCTCGCTGCTCATGATCACCGCGCAGGCGTGCACGCCGGCGTTGCGGATCAGGCCCTCCAGGCCGCGCGCCGTCTGGTAGATGGTGCGGACGTCGGGATCGGTTTCGATCAGGCCGCGCACCTCGGCGGCCTCCTTGTACCGCTCGTGGTTCGGATCGGTGATGCCGGACAGCGGGATGTCCTTGGCCATGATCGGCGGCGGCAACGCCTTGGTGATCCGGTCGGCGATGGCGAAGCCGGGCTGGCCGTAGTGGATGCGCGCCGAATCCTTCAGCGCGGCTTTGGTTTTGATGGTGCCGAAGGTGATGACCTGCGCCACCCGGTCCTGACCCCACTTGTCGGCCGCGTAGCGCACCATCTCACCGCGGCGACGGTCGTCGAAGTCGATGTCGATGTCGGGTGCCGACGGGCGTTCGGGGTTGAGGAACCGCTCGAACAGCAGCCCGTGCGGAATCGGGTCGATGTTGGTGATGCCCAGCGCGTAGGCGACCAGCGAGCCGGCCGCCGAACCGCGCCCGGGGCCCACCCGGATGTCGACCGACCGGGCGTAGTTGATCAGGTCAGCGACGATGAGGAAGTACGACGGGAACCCCTTGTCGCAGATGACCTTGATCTCGTATTCGGCGCGGTCGATGTAGTCCTGGCCGACGCCGGACGGAAATCGCCGCCGCAGCCCGGCCATCACCTCGTGGTGCAGCCAGGACGCCTGGTCGTGGCCCTCGGGCACCGGGAAGACCGGCATCCGGTCGCGCGGCGCCCACACGTCGTCGTAGGGCTGCACCCGCTCGGCGATCAGCAGCGTCGAGTCGCAGGCGCCGGGAATCTGGTCGTCCCAGAGCTGGCGCATCTCGGCGGCCGACTTCAGGTAGTAGCCGTCGCCGTCGAACTTGAACCGGTTGGGATCCGACAGGGTCTTGCCGGTCTGCACGCACAACAGCGCCTCGTGGTTGTGGGCGGCGTCGCGGGTGACGTAGTGGCAGTCGTTGGTGGCCAGGGGGCGGATGTCCAGCTTGCGGCCGATCTCGAGCAGCCCCTCGCGCACGCGCTGCTCGATGGACAGCCCGTGGTCCATCAGCTCGAGGAAGTAGTTGTCGGCGCCGAAGATCTCGCGCCACTTGGCGGCCGACTCCAGCGCCTCGCGGTCCTGTCCGAGCCGCAGGCGGGTCTGCACCTCGCCCGACGGGCAGCCGGTGGTGGCGATGACGCCCTCGGCGTGTTCGGCGATGATCTCGGCGTCCATCCGCGACCACTTGCCGAGCTGGCCCTCGAACGACGCCAGCGAGGACAGCTTGAACAGGTTGCGCAGGCCGGTGGCGTTCTCGGCGACCATCGTCAGGTGCGTGTAGGAGCCGCTGCCGGAGACGTCGTCGGACTTTTGGCTGGGGTCGCCCCACAGGATGCGCCGGGTGTCGAAGCGAGAAGCGGGTGCGATGTAGGCCTCGACCCCGATGATCGGCTTGATCCCGGCCTTGGTCGCCGCGTTGTAGAACTCGCTGGCGCCGAACATGTTTCCGTGGTCGGTCATCCCGACCGCGGGCATTCCCAGCCGCTCCACCTCGGCCAGCATCGGCGTGATCTTCGCGGCACCGTCCAGCATCGAGTACTCGGTGTGGTTATGCAGGTGCACGAAGGAGGAGTGGTTCATAGGGACGCCAGTCTAAGACTGCGGACCGACGGGTTTCGGGCGTGTCGCGAAGTGTGTCTGGGTTTGATTCGCGACGGCCCGCCGCGCTAGCCGTATAGCTCGACGAAGTTCTTCAGCGACTTCTGCACGTCCCCCTTGACGGCCCGCGCCGCCGCCGAGCCGACCGGCCCGAACAACGCCCGCCCGCCCAGCTCGAGGCGCAGTCCCAGCGTCGATCCCTCCTGACCGCCCCGCACGGTGAGCGTGACGGCGTACTTGGCGCCGCCCTTGCCCGACCCCGACAACGCGACCTGATGCGGCGGGTCCCAGGTGGTCACCGTCCACGTCACCCGATTGCGGAAGCCCTTGGCGCGGGCCACGCCGACGACTTGGACGCCCTCGCCGAGCACCTCGGGCAGCTCGCTGCGCCACGCCTCGTGCAGCACCAGCCAATCGCCCAGGTCGGAGAGGTCGGCGACGCGGTCCCACATCTCCTGCGGGCTCATCGGTACGTCGGCGGTCAGGTCAACAGCGGCCATGAGCGGAGCCTAACGCCCTCGACCGCCACGCTGGCGTGACGCTCGGCGCTCAATGCCACGCTGGCGTGACGCTCGCAAGCGGGAGGTGCCCCACCCCTCGGTGAATCAGCGGTTGGGCCCCCCGCGGAAGCGGTTACCGATCCGGATCCCCGGCAGCAGCAGGCTGCGCGGGACGAACCTGCCGCCGGTGCTGACCACCTTGGGCACCACCCCGGGCACCACGCTGCGCCGGCCGGCCAGCATCCCGCCGATCGCGGCCTCGGCGACGTCGTGCGGCGAGACCTGCGCGATCGGGATGCTGAACCGCTCGGCGTTGGCGATCTCGGCCCACTCGGTCGGCACCGGGCCGGGGCACAGGCACGTCACCGACACCCCGGTCCCGTGCAGCTCCTCGTGGATGGCCTCGGAGAACGTCTGCACGAAGGCCTTGGTGGCCGAGTAGACCGCCATGTAGGGCACCGGCTGAAAACCGGCGATCGAGGCGATGTTCATCACCGCGCCGGCGCCGCGTTCGACCATGCCGGGCAGGGCCGCGTGGGTGAGCTCCATCAGCGTCAGCGCGTTGAGCGTCACCTCTTCGCTTTCGCGCTCGAGCGGCAGCTCGTGGAAGACCCCGCTGGTGCCGAAACCGGCGCTGTTGCACAGGCCGGCGATCGGCTCGGCGCGCAGCCGGTCCGCCAATTTGTTGCGGCCCTTGGCATCGCCGAGGTCCAGCGGCTGCACCTCGACCGCCACCGAGTACTCCTGGCCCACCTCGTTGGCGAGTTCGTCGAGACGTTCCCGGCGTCGCGCCACCAGCAGCAGCGGGAAGCCGCGGCGGGCCAGCCCGCGGGCCAGCTCGGCGCCGATGCCCGAGGACGCGCCGGTGATGACGACGGTGGTCTGGATGTCGGGTTTCGGAAGGCTCATGATGTCACCAATGTATCCCGCGCGTCGCCCGCACAAACGTCTCGCTGCGCTTGTCGAATTCCGGTGAATCGCTTGACGATTCGTCACCCTTGGCGGCATGGGAGTCGCCGAACATGGCAAACGCGCGGTTGCGCACCCGGTCCATCACCGCCGGGTTCACCGCGTCCGCGACGGCGGCGAACTGGCCGAACGGCGAGCTGGCCCGCCGGGGCCGGTGCACGATCGCGTCCGCGATCACCCCGGCCGCCTGATCCGGCGTCAGCGCCGGGAACTTGTCGTACAGCGTGGTCGGGCTGATCATCGGGGTGCGCACCAGCGCCATGTGCACGGTGGTGAACTTCACGCCGTCGTTGACGGTTTCGGCCTGCAGGGAATCACACAGGCTGTCCAGGGCGGACTTGCTGGCGATGTAGGCGCCGAAGCGCGGCGCGCGGGTCTGCACACCCACCGAGGAGACGTTGATGATGTGTCCGAAGCCGCGCTCCCGCATCCCGGGGATGAACTTCAGGATGAGCTGGACCGCGCCCAGGTAATTCAGCTGCATCGTCCGCTGATAGTCGTGGATGCGGTCGTAGGACAGCTCCAGCGAGCGCCGGATGGACCGCCCGGCGTTGTTGATCAGGACGTCGACGCGCCCGAGGTCGCCGAGCACCTGGTCGGCCATCGCGGCGATCGCGTCCATGTCGGACAGGTCGCACGGGAAGACGTGCGCGCTGCCGCCGCCGTCGCGGATCTCGTCGGCCACCTTCTCCAGGTTTTCCCGGGTGCGGGCCACCAGCACCACCTCGCCGCCCGCTTCGGCGATCTTCTTGGCGGCGGCCTCGCCGATGCCCGACGATCCCCCCGTGATCAGGACGATCTTGCCGCCGACGGCCTCGTCGAGCGTGCGGCCCTGCACCGCGTCGAGCAGATTCCTCAGATAAAACGGTCGATAGCGCCCCGCCGAGTTCGGGGTGTTGACGATGTGCGACACCGCCGCGATCGGCTTCTCGACCAAGTTCGCGAGCGGCTTTTCGACCAAGTTCGTTAAGTCACCAAGATTCATCGGCTTTCGCTCCTGATGGTGTCGGCCCCCCAATGGCAGCTGGACTGCCCGATGACCACGACCGCCTGGTGGGGCTGTGTGATTGATGTGACGTGAGTCATTAACCCAACCTAGGACATCATCGACGCGACCCGGTGCGGATTTCCGGCATGTAAAGCGCCCGACCGCCTCACGCCTCGGTCGGCGCGGGCGTCAAAAGCGGGCAATCCGCTTGTTACGCAAAGACATCCGTGCGTGATTGCCAACTAACTGCGGGGCAACGCCGAGATGTTCCAATCCAACTTATGAAAATTCTGGCACGCTTCCGCACCCCGTCGGTCACCGTCTACGACCGGATCGGCGGGCACGAGGCGATCGAAGTCGTGGTCGAGGACTTCTACGTTCGAGTTCTCGCCGACGACCAGCTCGCGGGCTTCTTCAGCGGGACGAACATGAGCCGCCTCAAGGGCAAACAGGTGGAGTTCTTCGCCGCCGCCCTCGGCGGGCCCGAGCCCTACACCGGCGCGCCGATGAAGCAGGTGCATCAGGGGCGCGGGATCACGATGCACCACTTCAACCTGGTGGCCGGGCACCTGTCCGATGCGCTGGCCGCGGCCGGGGTCGACGCCGGAACGGTGACCGCGATCATCGGCGCGATCGCACCGCTGGCGCCCGAGATCGCGTCGGGCGAGGCCAACAGGGCCACCGTCTGACCGTCTCGCGGCGTGTCGCACACCGGTGGGCGGCCCGCAGCGGGTAGTCAGCACGTATGCGACTGCTCGCCGCCGTCATCGCGGCACTGGTGCTGGGCGCCTGCGGCGCGAAGACGGATCCGCCGCCGGCCAGCACCACCCCGGCGAGCACGGCCAGCACTCCCCCGACCGCGGCGGCGCTGGACTGCGCGCACCCGGGCAACGCGGCCCAGCAGTCGGTGTGCGCCGACCCGCAACTGACCGACCTCGACCACCGCCTGCAGGCGGCGTATCAGCAGGCGTTGACCCGGCCCGGTGCCGACCAGGGGGCGCTGACGGCCGCGCAGAACGGCTGGGCGACCGCCCGCGACGGTTGCGCACAGAACCCCGAGATGCGCACCTGCCTGGTCGAGGCCTACCAGACGCGGCTGGTGCAGTTGGCCATCGCCGACCCGGGCACCCTAAGCCCGCCCGTGGTCACCTACCAGTGCCCCGCCGACGCGGGTCCGCTGACCGCGCAGTTCTACAACGAGACCGACCCGCCCGCGGCGGTGCTCAACTGGAAGGGCAACCAGCAGATCCTCTTCCTCGAACCGTCAGGCAGCGGCGCCCGGTACGGCCGGCAGGGTTTCCAGTACTGGGAACACCAGGGCGAGGTCAGGCTCGACCTGAACGGCACCAAGTTCGTCTGCCGCACGCCGTGAAGAGTGCCTAGCATGCTCGACATGACCCGCACCTTCGACGACTTGGTGGCGGAGGCCGACTCAGCGCCGGTCGACGGCTGGGATTTCTCCTGGCTGGCCGGGCGGGCCAGCGAGGAACGCCCGTCGTGGGGTTACCAGCGCCAGATGAGCCGGCGCCTGGCGAGCGCCTCCGCCGCGTGCGACCTGGACACCGGCGGCGGCGAGGTGCTCGCGGGGGCCGAGCGGTTTCCGCCCGCGATGGCGGCGACGGAATCCTGGCCACCCAACGCCGCCCTGGCCACCCAGCGCCTGCATCCCCGCGGCGTGGTGGTCGTGCTCACCGGCGACGAGCCGCGGCTCCCGTTCGCCGATTCGGCTTTCGACCTGGTGACCAGCCGGCACCCCATCGAGGTGCGATGGCTCGAGATCGCCCGGGTGCTGCGGCCGGGCGGCACCTACTTCGCCCAGCAGATCGGCCCCGCCACGATGGCCGAGCTCGTCGAACACTTCATCGGGCCGCAGCCGCAGAAGTGGGCCGAGTTGCACCCCGACGTCCAGCGCGCCGAGGCCGAGGCCGCCGGGATGCAGGTGGTCGACATGCGCATGGAGCGGATGCGCGCCGAGTTCTTCGACGTCGGCGCCGTTATCTACTTCCTGCGCAAGGTGATTTGGACGGTGCCCGACTTCACGGTCGACGCCTACCGCGAGCGGCTGCGCGAACTGCACGAGCGCATCCAGGCCGACGGGCCCTTCGTCGCGCACTCGGTGCGCCTGCTCGTCGAGGCGCGCAAGCCGGTTGAGTGATCGCAAGCGCGGCGAAGCCGGGCGCTGGGGGCACCCCCAGCGAAGCTTGGGGGACGGGTCGCGACCATCAGACTGATCAGCCCTCACCGCGCAGCACGTCCAGCGCGTGCTGCAGGTCGGCCGGGTAGGGGCTGACGATCTCCATCCGCCGGCCATCGGCCGGGTGGGCGAACGACAGCGAGCGTGCGTGCAGCCATTGCCTTTGGAGCCCAAGTCTTTTCGCCAGTTTCGGATCGGCCCCGTAGACCAGGTCGCCGCAGCACGGGTGATGCAGCGCCGAGAAGTGCACCCGGATCTGGTGCGTGCGGCCGGTTTCCAGGTGCACGTCCAACAGGCTCGCGGCGACGAACGCCTCGATCGTGTCGTAATGGGTCAGGCTGTGCCGGCCGTCGGTCGTCACCGCGAACTTCCATTCGCCGCCGCGGTGCCGCCCGATCGGCGCGTCGATCGTCCCGCTGGACGGATCCGGATGTCCTTGCACCAGAGCGTGATAGCGCTTGTCGACCGTGCGCTGCTTGAACGCGCGCTTGAGGACGGTGTAGGCCCGCTCGGAAAGCGCCACCACCATCACCCCGGAGGTGCCGACGTCGAGGCGATGCACGATGCCCTGCCGCTCGGGCACGCCGGACGTGGTGATGCGGTAACCGGCGGCGGCCAGCCCGCCGAGCACCGTCGGCCCGGTCCAGCCCACCGACGCGTGCGCGGCCACCGCGGCGGGCTTGTCGACCGCGACGATGTCGTCGTCGGAATACAGGATCGTCATGCCCTCGATGTCGACGGGCGTGTTCTCCACCGGCGGCGGGGCCTCGGGCAGGCGCACCTGCAGCCACGCTCCGCCGGTCAGCCGGTCGGACTTGCCCGCCTGCACGCCGTCCAGCTCCACGCCGCCGTCCTCGGCCAGGGCCGCGGCGGCGCTGCGGGACAGCCCGAGGAGGCGGGCCAGCCCCGCGTCCACGCGCATACCCGCCAGCCCTTCGGGGACCGGCATCGAGCGATCCGTCAACGCTGGCCGGCCCTTCGCCTGCCCACGGTGTCGAAGTCGTAGCCGAAGATCGACAGCACCACCAGCAGGATCGCGCCGCCCACCACCGACGGGTCGGCGACGTTGAACACCGGCCACCAGCCGACCGACAGGAAGTCGACGACATGGCCGCGCAGCGGCCCGGGCGCGCGGAAGAAGCGGTCGACCAGGTTGCCCATGGCGCCGCCGAGGATCATCCCGAGCCCGACCGCCCACCAGGGCGACACCAGCCGGCGCCCCATCCAGAAGATGCCGACCACCACGCCGGTCGCGATCAGGGTCAGCACCCAGGTGTAGCCGGTCGCCATCGAGAACGCCGCCCCGGAATTGCGCACCAGCGTCCAGGTCACCGTGTCGCCGATGATGGGCACCGGCTGACCGGGCGGCAGCAGCTTGACGGCGAGCACCTTGGTCACGATGTCCAGGGCCAACACGATCGCCGCGACCGACAGCAGCAGCCGTAGCCGCCGCGCCGGGCGCTCCGGCTCGGTGGTCGTGGCGTCCTCGGCCTGCTCGGTCGACGTCACGGGCTCAGGTTCCTCGGGCACTCTCACATCATCCCCCAATGGGCACGCGGGCCGGCCGGTGTTCGCGGTCGGCGTGCGCGATGATTCCACCATGGGCCGGCTCACCGTCATCGCCACCGGAGGCACGATATCGACTCACACCGGCGCGGACGGCGTGCACCGGCCGTCGTACGGCGCGGCCGATCTGGCGGCCGGTCTCGACGTGGACGTCGTCGACGTGCTGGCGGTGGACAGCTCCCAGCTGGTGCCCGCCGACTGGGACCGGATCCGCGGGGCCGTGCGGTCGGCCGTCGACGGCGGCGCCGACGGCGTGGTCGTCACCCATGGCACCGACACCATGGAGGAGAGCGCGCTCTGGCTCGAGCTCACCCATGACGGTGACGTCCCCGTGGTCCTCACCGGCGCCATGCGCAGCGCCGACGCCCCCGACGCCGACGGGCCGGCCAACCTGGGCGGCGCCCTCGCCGTCGCGGGCAGCCCCGGCGCCCGCGGCCTGGGCGTCCTGCTGTGCTTCGCCGGCCGGGTGCTGCAGCCGCTGGGGCTGACCAAGGTGGCGACCAACGACCTGAGCGGCTTCGCCGGTGAGCTGATCGGCACCGTGAACGGCGGAGTGACGCTGGCCGGCACGAAGACACGGCCCCAGCTCGGCGCGCTGAGCGCCGCGGCGGCCCCGCGGGTCGACATCGTCGCCGCCTATCTGGGCAGCGATGGTGTGGCCCTGGACGCGTGCGTGGCCGCCGGGGCGCGGGGCGTGGTGCTCGAGGCGCTGGGTTCGGGCAACGCGGGCGACGCGGTGGTCGACGCGGTGACCCGCCATTGCCGCGCCGGGGTGGCCGTCGCGGTCTCCACCCGCGTCCCGGGCGGCCGGGTCGGCGCGAGCTACGGGCCCGGGCACGCCATGGCGGCCGCCGGCGCGGTGATGGTGCCCCGGCTGCGACCGCCCCAGGCCCGGGTGCTGATGATGGCCGCGCTGGCGGCGGGGCTACCGGTCGGCGACGTCGTCGCCCGGTGGGGCTGAGGCCTCGTCAACCTGCAGCTTCCCCAGGTAATCCGGCCAGTCCAGGGAATCGACCGGGTTGGCCTTGACCAGCTCGGCGGTGTCGGCCGGGAACGTGCGGGCCGGGCCAGGGCCCGTGCTGCGGGTCTCGAAACGCGCCGTGACGACGCCGTGGCCCGCGCCCTGCACCCAGCCGTGCCCGAGGTCGGGGTGCGCGACGTCGTCCCCCACCCGCCAGCCGGAATCGTCGAGTGCCGGCGCGAACATCGCCTCGGTCGCCGTCGCCACCGTTTCCGCGGAGTGGCCCTCGGAGGCCTCCCCCGCCAGGTCCAGGTCCGGGAACAGCGACTCCTGGCGCACGTCGCTCAACCCCGAAAAGCCAACGCCCAGAAGGCGAATGGGCCCGATCTCGCGGGGGTCGAGCAGCAGCCGCCGGGCCACCGCGACCAGCGCGGCGGGCTCGGTCGTCGCGTACGGCAGCGTGGCCGAGCGGGTCAGGATGCTCATGTCGGACTTCTTCAGCTTCACCGTGACGGTGCGGGCGCCGCGGCCGTCGCGCAGCAGCCGCTGATGCGCGTGCTCGGCGATCGGGTCGATCGCCTCCCGGAGCTGCTCCAGGCTGGTCAGGTCGACGGCAAACGTGGACTCGGAGCTGATCTGCTTGGCCTCGGCGCGCTCGGCCACGGGGCGGTCGTCGATGCCGCGGGCCAGCCGGTGCAGCGCCGGCCCGATCGTCGCGCCCAGGATGTTCGCGGCCTCGGCGTCGGTCAGCGCGGCCAGCTGGCCGATGGTTTCGATGCCCAGCCGATTGAGCTTCTCCTCGGCGACCGGGCCGATGCCCCACAGCCGCCGCACCGGCAAACCGCCCAGCAGCGCCCGCTCCTCGGCGCGGCCGACCACCCGAATGCCGTCGGGCTTAGCCAGCCCGGACGCGATCTTGGCGATCTGCTTGCCGGAGCCGGCGCCGACCGAGGCGATCAGGCCGGTCTCGTCGCGCACCCGTCGCCGCAGGCCTTCGCAGAACGCCTCGACGTCCTCGGCGGAGGCGCCCGCGAGATGGGGCGGTTCGCCGAAACCCTCGTCGAAGGACAGCTGCTCGACGACGGGCACCACGCTACGGACGGCGTCGAAGACGCGCCGGCTGGCCACCCCGTACACCACGCCGCGCGGCGGCAACACCACCGCGGTCACGCCCACCATGCGGCGGGCCTGGTGCATCGGCATGGCCGAGCGGGCGCCGAACACGCGGGCCTCGTAGCTGGCGCCGGCCACCACGCCCCGCCCGCCCAGGCCGCCGACCAGCACCGGCCGTCCCCGCAGGGTCGGCCGGGTGAGTTGTTCGACCGAGGCGAAGAACGCATCCATGTCCAGGTGCAGCACCCAACGGGACTCCACGCAATCGATGCTATGGGTCTAGCGTCGGTTGTTATGGACGTCGCCGACGACGCACCGGGGTCTCGGTGGCAGCGCCTGCGCCACCAATGGAACGAGCGGCTGCAACCCGGTGAGCAGGCCACGGTGTTGGCCTGGACGTCGTTCACCCTCACCTTCGCCGGGCTACGGGGCCTCACGCACTGGATCCGCGCCGGGCATGGCCCGTCGGGGGGCGGTATGTCGATGGGCGGCAAGCACTTTCACCACTACAACATCGGCATCGGGTTGCTGGCGACGGTGGGCGGCCTGGGGCTGCGGGGCACCGACAGGCAGCGGCGGCATCCCGCGGCGGCCCTCGCGTACGGCGCCGCGAACGCCATGATCGTCGACGAGCTGGCCCTGCTTTTGGACCTCAAGGACGTCTACTGGGCAAGCGATGGGCGCGAAAGCGTCGACGTCGCGGTGGGCCTCATCGCCGCCGGCGCGACCGTCGCGGTGGGCATGCCGTTCTGGCCTCACGCCCACCGCGCGCTGCGCTCGCGCACCTAGGCGAGACCGGACCGATTGTCCGGCCTCGCCCGATCTCAGGGATGCTGCGGCGGTTGCGGGTGGATCGGCTGCGGGTGAACCGGCTGCGGCGGGTGACAGGCGAGGCACTGGATCGGTGGGTGGCCGCTCGGCGCGGGCTGGCCACCGCCCTGCTGGCTGCCACCTTGGTAGGGCGGCACCGGTATCGGAACGGGCACGGGCACGATCACCGGCGGGGCGTTGACGGTCACATTGGGAGGGGGCGGTGGTCGCGGCGTTCGGAGCGGTCGCCGGGCTCGGCCTGCTGCTGATCGACGGCTCCAAGGACCACAAACCCGCCGTCGTGGTTCCGAATTCCAGCGTCGGTTCGATGACGCCGGCCAGCCGGTGCGCGCCGGCCCGCCCGTGGCGCCCAGGATGTTCGCGGCCTCGGCGGCGGCCTG
>NZ_LZIZ01000248.1:0-49967 GCF_001666915.1 Mycobacterium sp. E3339
CGGGTGCCGACCGCCAGCGGGACGATGGCGAACATGGTGCGCAGCCATGCGGTCGCCGCCCGCAGGCTCGCCGCGGTCTCGGCGTCGCCGTGCCGGATCGGGTCCGGCTCGTCGAGCGCCTCGATGCGCCAGACGACGGGGCGCCCCGTCAGCGGATCGGCCTGGTAGTCGCGGGTCATCAGCACGGCGGCGTCGGGGATGGGGCCGAGCTCGAAGGCGAAGTCACCGTCGGCGTCGATGTCGAGATCGCTGTCGCGGACGATCGCGACGACCCGGTCGGACCACGCGCCTGGAGACGGTTCGTTGTACGCGGTCACTGAAAAGTACACGCTGTCACCGCGATTGCCGCTGATGCGGTAACGACGCCGCGGATCCACCGGGCACATGAAGTAATAGGCGTCGGTGTTGTCGCCGCCCCACCGGCGGTCCCGGCGGAACGGCGTGTTCACCGCGACGAACTGCGGGCGGCCGGGCTCGGGGAACAGGTAGGCGTCCAGGGCGACGCCCAGCGCCGTGGCCAGGGCGCGGTAGCCGTCGGCGATGTGGCGCTCGTCGGTCACCGCCCGCTCGCCCTCCAGGAACGACCGGTCCAGGGTGGAGAGGGTGCCGAGCAACTCCTGCCATGCGGCCGTCGTTTCGTGCGTCATGCGCTGATTCCCTTCAGGAGCAACGTGGTGGTGCGGTCCACCCAGGCGTCGTCGAGCTCGGTGACGCGGGTGAGCAAACCCATGAGGGTGATGCCGGCGATGGCCTCCGTCAGTTCGGTGGCGCTCACCTCCGGCCGGACCTCGCCGCGGCCCGCGGCGCGCTTCAGCAGCTCGGCCAGGCCGCCGCCGATGATGCCCGCGAACCGCTCCAGCAGCGCCGAGTGCAGGGTCGGATCCGCGGCCATCTCGCCCACCAGCCCGGGCAGGGCCGCCCGGGCCGCCGGCGTGGTCAGGAAAGCCATTGAGCGACAAATCATTTCGCGCAGATCCTCGGCCAGCGACCCGGTGTCGGGCAACGCGGTCCCGGCACCGATGGGGAACACGGCCTCGTGCACCAGGTGCGCCTTGCTCGGCCAGCGCCGGTAGATCGCGGGCTTGGAAGTACCGGCGCGCTCGGCGATCGCGGACACCAGCAGCCCGGCGTAGCCGGTCTCGGCGAGCAGCTCGACGGTCGCGCTCAACACGGCGCCGTCGATGCGAGGGTCACGGGGTCGGCCAAAATCCACTACCATTACGAAACTCAGAGTAACATAAGTCGGCGTGACCGATGCCGTTCGCCTCGATGACCTCGCCCAGCCCCGGTTCAGCGCCGAGGCGCAGCAACTGCTCGACATGATGGCCTCACTGGCGCCGGACTGCCCGCTGGACGCGGACGCGCTGCACGCCAGGGCCGCCGCCGACACCGGCTTGGCCGATTTCGGCGCGCCGGACTATCGCGAGCGGCTCGGGGTCTACCTGGCCGCGCTGCGCGATATCGACGGACGCCACGACGCGGGGACCGTCAACTTCTACGGGCAGCTGCTGCAGTTGCTCAAGAACCGCCTGCTGCTGACCGACCTGCTGCGCCGGCATCCCGAGATCGACGACATCGAGCTGGAGCCGCCGGTGGTGATCGCCGGCCTGCCCCGCACCGGCACCACCCACCTGCACAACCTGCTGGCGGCGCCGCCCACCTTCCGCACCATGCCGTACTGGGAGAGCGTCGAGCCGTTCCCGTTGCCGGCCAAGGCCGGGATCGAGCCGGATCCCCGGCGGGCGCGCATGGACGTCGCGGTCGGGCTGATCAACACCGTGATGCCGCACTTCCCGCTGATGCACGAGATGACCACCGAGCACGTCCACGAGGAAATCCAGCTGCTCGCCAACGACTTTTCGACCATGCTCTTCGAGACGCTGGCGCACGTGCCCCGCTGGCGCGACTACTACCAGGCCCACGACCAGACGCCGCATTATGAATACCTGGCCCGGCAACTCAAGGCGATGCAGTTCCTGCGTGGCGGTCGGCGCTGGCTGCTCAAGTCGCCCCAGCATCTCGAGCAGGTTCCGGTACTCAACCGCGTATTCCCCAGCGCCATCGTGGTTTTCACCCACCGCGATCCCGTGCCGGTGGCGCTCTCGATGATCGCGATGATCACCTACTCCGCGCGCATGCACCGCTCGCCGGTGCCGGTGGAAGAGATCGCGGCGTCGTGGATCGATCGGCTCGAACAGATGCTGACCGCGCTCGTCCGCGATCGCGACGTCATCGGTCCGGAGCGGTCGATCGACATCCGGTTCGACGACTTCATGGCGAACGAGACCGGGGTGGCCGAGCGGGTGTACGCCCTGGCGGGCGAGCCGTTCACCGCCGAAGCGCGAACGGCGATCGACGATTACCTGGCGGCCCACCGTCGCGGCCGGTTGGGCAACGTCGCGACGTCCTGCGAGATGTTCGGGTTGGACGAGGCCGACCTGCGCGGCCGCTTCGCGCCGTATGTGGAACGGTTCCTGGCCTAACCCACCGTGGGCCGCTACCTTCTCAACTCATGGTCACTATGCCCGCGCTGGAGGGTGTCGAACACAGGTATGTGGAGCTCGGACCCGAGGTGACGATCCACGTCGCGGATGCGGGCCCGGCCGAAGGGCCGGCGGTCATGCTGACGCACGGCTTCCCGCAGAATTGGTGGGAATGGCACAACCTGATCGGGCCGCTGGCCGCCGACGGCTATCGCGTGCTGTGCCCCGACCTGCGTGGCGCCGGCTGGAGCTCGGCGCCTCGCTCGAGTTACACCAAGGCCGAGATGGCCGACGATTTGGCGGCCGTCCTGGATCGGCTCGGCGTTGCGACGGTCAAGCTCGTCGCCCACGACTGGGGCGGACCGGCCGCGTTCATCATGATGCTGCGCCACCCGGAAAAGGTGAGCGGGTTCTTCGGGGTCAACACGGTGGCGCCCTGGGTGAAGCGCGATCTGCGGGCGGTGCGAAACATCTGGCGGCTGTGGTATCAGATCCCGATCTCGTTGCCGGTCGTCGGCCCGCGAATGATCGGCAATCTCAACTCGCGGTCGAGCCGCCTGCTCGGGTCATGGGTGGGTGGCGGTTTCGCGTTGCCGGAGGACGACCTGCGCATCTACGCCGAGTGCATGCGCCAGCCCGGCCACGCCGAGGCGGGCTCGCGCTGGTATCGCAGCTTCCAGGGCGGCGAGATGCTGCGCTGGATGCGCGGTGAGTACGACGACGCCCGGGTGGACGTCCCCGTCCGGTGGCTGACGGGCACCGAGGACCCGGTGATCACCCCCGACCTCACCGACGGATATGCCGATCACATCAGCGATTTCGAGGTGGAGCTGGTCGACGGCGTCGGGCACTGGATCATCGACCAGCGCCCGGAGCTGGTGCTCGACCGGGTGCGGAGCTTCCTGCGCGCCGAAAAGTAGGCCCCCGCAAGGCTACTCGACGCCGATGGTGACTTCCGTGGACTTGATGAACACGGTCGCGGGTTGGCCGACCTCGAGCCCGAGATCCGTGGCGGCGTCCTTGGTGACGGAGGATGTGACGATCTGGTCGCCGCCGTCCAGCTTGACCTTCACGATCGCCATCACGGTGCCGAGGTTGACCTCGGTGATGGTTCCTTTGAGCTGGTTTCGCGTCGATAGCCGCATCGCGAGGTCCTCCGTCTCGTTGAGGGTCTGCGATCGAGCCTAGCCCGCTCAGTGCCGCGGGCCGAGCAGGGCTATCGAGGCGTCGACGGCCGGTTCGACTATGCCCCGCACCGGTTTTCCGTCTTCGACGGCCAGGGCGGTCAATTCGCGCAGGCCGCCCAGCAGGATGACGGCCAGCGGGGCGGTCAGCGGGGGCAGCTCGGCGCGCTGGAATCCGGGGCTGGCGCTGAGGTCGATCAGCAGGCTGGACAGCAGCTGCAGCCCGCGGCGCTGCATGGGGCGGGCGGCGGCGCCCAGCGACGGGAGCTCGCGGATCATGCTCAAGGTGATGGCCGGGCGGGCCTCCATGTGTGCGACGTAGGCCTCGACGGCCTGACGAATCTGTTTGTGCCAGTCGGCCTCGGGGTCGACCGCGGCGGCGATGCTCTCGCCGAGTTCCTCGATGTCGGCGCGCAACAGCTCCAGGAAGCACTCTTCCTTGCTGGCGAACTGGTCGTAGAAGGTGCGCTTGGAGGTGCGGGCGTTGCGCACGATGTCGGCGACCGTGCTGGCGCGGTAACCGCGCTCGGCGATCGAGGCGGCCAGGCCGTCGAGCAACCGCAGCCGAAACGGATCGCCCCGAACCACCTCGTCAGGCGTTGCCGTCGCCGCTGGGGTCACGCCGGCGCCCCTTTCGGTAGGGAGAGCACCCTTGTCAGGTGTGGTACCACAGAGTACCGTATTCCGAAAGGATTTGGTACACCGCGGTACCAGCCCGGATCCGGGTCAGATACGGGGAGCAGCCCGCCATGAGTGAAGTCGTCACCGCCCCAGCGTCGGCCGCCGCCGTCCGGATGCCGCCGGCAACCCGGCTGCCAAAGGTGTTGCAGGGACTGGGTTTTGCCGTGTCACGGCGGGGGATGATCAAGCGGCTGGCCCGCCGTCACGGCGACGTCTTCACGCTGAACCTGCCCATCTATGGCCGGGTCGTGGTGGTCGCCGACCCGCAGCTGGCCAAACAGATCTTCACCACCAGCCCCGACGAGCTCGGCAACATCCAGCCCAACCTGAGCCGGTTGTTCGGCTCCGGCTCGGTGTTCGCGCTCGACGGGGAGGACCATCGCCGCCGGCGGCGGTTGCTGGCCCCGCCGTTTCACGGCAAGAGCATGAAGAAGTACGAGGCGATCATCGAAGAGGAGACGTTGCGGGAGACCGCCACCTGGCCCGAGGGCGAGCCTTTCGCGACGCTGCCGTCGATGATGCACATCACGCTCAACGCGATCCTGCGTGCCGTGTTCGGGGCCGAAGGCGCCGAACTCGACGAGCTGCGCCGGCTCATTCCGCCGTGGGTCACGCTGGGCTCGCGGATGGCGACGATGCCCAAACCACAACGCAGTTACGGCCGCTTCACGCCGTGGGGCCGGCTGGATGAGTGGCGCCGCCAGTACGACGGCGTCATCGACAGGCTGATCGAATCCGAGCGGGCCGACCCGCACTTCGACGAGCGCAGCGACGTGCTCGCGTTGATGCTGCGCAGTACCTACGAAGACGGTTCGGCCATGTCCCGCAAGGACATCGGCGACGAATTGCTCACGCTGCTGGCGGCCGGCCACGAGACGACGGCCTCCACGCTGGGCTGGGCGTTCGAGCGGCTGACGCGGCATCCGGATGTGCTGGCGGCGCTGGTCGCGGAGGCCGACGAGGGCGGCCAGGAGCTGCGCCAGGCGGCCATCCTGGAAGTCCAACGGGCGCGGACGGTCATCGATTTCGCCGCCCGGCGGGTCTACCCGCCGCGCTACCAACTCGGCGAGTGGGTCATTCCCCGCGGTGAGTCAATCCTGGTGAGCATCGCCCAGATTCACGAAAACCCGTACGTCTTCGAAGATCCGGAGCGATTCGACCCGCAACGCTACGTCGGGACCAAGCCGTCGGCCTTCGCGTGGATACCCTTCGGCGGCGGCACCCGCCGCTGCGTGGGAGCGGCGTTCGCCAACATGGAGATGGACGTCGTGCTGCGAACGGTGTTGCGCGAGTTCACCATTGAGGCCACGACGGCGCCCGGTGAGCGGTGGCACGGCCGGGGCGTGGCCTACACGCCCAAGGACGGCGGGCGGATCGTGGTGCACCGGCGCTGAGCCGGTAGGCCTACTGGTCCGCGGTGGCCCGGCGCGGCAGTTTCCAACCCGGACGGATGTAGTGGCAGGTGTACCCGTTCGGGTAGTGCTGCAGGTAGTCCTGGTGCTCGGGTTCGGCCTCCCAGAAATCTCCGGCGGGGCTGACCTCGGTCACCACCTTGCCGGGCCACAGCCCGGACGCCTCGACGTCGGCGATGGTGTCCAGTGCGATTCGCTTCTGCTCCTCGTCGAGGTAGAAGATGGCCGACCGGTAACTGGGTCCACGGTCGTTGCCCTGGCGGTCCTTGGTCGTCGGATCGTGAATCTGGAAAAAGAATTCCAGGATGGTCCGATAGTCGGTGACCGCCGGGTCGTAGACGATCTCGACGGCCTCGGCGTGCGTGCCGTGATTGCGGTAGGTCGCGTTCGGGACGTCTCCCCCGCTGTAGCCGACCCGGGTCGAGACGACGCCCGGCTGCTTGCGGATGAGTTCTTGCATCCCCCAGAAACAGCCGCCGGCAAGTATCGCCTTTTGGGTTGCCATCGCTCGTCCTCCTCACCCGCCTCGGTGCCGCCCAGGCTACACTCCGCCGATGAGCCGCAACGTCGCGACGATTTCGGGAAGTGGCACACCATGACCACCCCTTCGTTCTCCCGCAGTGAACTGTCCGCCGCCTTCGAAAAATTCGAGGCAACGGTGGCCCGGGCCGCCGAAACCCGGGACTGGGACGCCTGGGTCGAGCAGTACACCCCGGACGTCGAATACGTGGAGCACGCGGCAGGCACGATGCGGGGTCGCGACGAAGTCCGCGAGTGGATCAAGCAGACGATGACGACGTTCCCGGGCAGCCACATGGTCGCCTTCCCGACGCTGTGGTCGGTCATCGACGAGCCCACCGGGCGGGTCATCCTCGAACTGGACAACCCGATGCGCGACCCCGGCGACGGCAGCGTCATCAGCGCCACCAACATCACGATCATCACCTACGCGGGCGACGGCCAGTGGAGCCGTGAAGAAGACATCTACAACCCGCTGCGCTTCATGCGCGCGGGGATGAAGTGGTGCCGCAAGGCGCAGGTGCTGGGCACGCTCGACGAGGACGCCGAGCGCTGGATGCGGCAATACGGAGGATCGTAAGTGAGCACCAAACCCAAGCTGGTCATCGGCGCCAACGGCTTTCTGGGTTCCCACGTCACCCGCCAGCTCGTCGCCGACGGCGCGCAGGTGCGGGCCATGGTGCGCCCCAACGCCAACACCCGCTCCATCGACGACCTCGAGCTGACCCGTTTCCTCGGCGACGTTTTCGACGACGCCACCCTGCGCGAGGCGATGGACGGTGTCGACGACGTCTATTACTGCGTCGTGGACACCCGCGCCTGGTTGCGCGACCCGGCGCCACTGTTTCGCACCAACGTCGACGGCCTGCGCAACGTCCTCGATGTCGCCGTCAACCAACCCCAGCTGCGCAGGTTCGTCTTCACGAGCACCTACGCGACGGTGGGCCGTCGGCACGGGCACGTCGCGACCGAAGAGGACGTGATCCGGTCCCGCGAGCTGACCCCCTACGTCCAATCGCGGGTGCAGGCCGAGAATCTGGTGATGCGCTACGTCGCCGAGGCCGGGTTGCCCGCCGTCGCGATGTGCGTGTCGACCACATACGGCAGCGGTGACTGGGGCGGCACCCCGCACGGCGCCTTCATCGCCGGTGCCGTGTTCGGCAAGCTGCCCTTTTTGATGAACGGCATCCAGCTGGAGGTCGTCGGCGTCGACGACGCCGCGCGGGCCATGATCCTGGCAGCCGAGCACGGGCGAATCGGTGAGCGATACCTGGTGTCCGATCGGATGATCGCGCTGAACGACGTCGTGCGCATCGCGGCCGACGAGGCGGGAACTCCGCCGCCGCAACGGTCGATCTCCGTACCGATGCTCTACGCCCTGGCCGCGGCCGGCACCCTCAAGGCGCGGCTCACCGGCAAGGACGCCGAACTCAGCCTGACGTCGGTGCGGATGATGCGCGCCGAGGCCGAGGTCGACAGCAGCAAGGCGAAGCGCGAATTGGGCTGGCAGCCGCGCCCGGTCGAGGAATCGATTCGCGAGGCGGCCCGGTTCTGGGCCGCCATGCGCACCCCGCGAAAGGCCAGCCCGGCCGCGCAACCCGAATAAGGCCGATCGGGAAGTCTCGGGCGCCGGCCCGCGTTGAAAACGTCATTGGCGTCTAGGAGGAGATCATGAGCCACCCCGAAATCAAGGAACCCAACGCCGGCCACCCGATCACCATCGAGCCGACCAGGGGCCGGGTCCAGGTGCGCGTCAACGGCGAGCTGGTCGCCGACACGACGGCCGCCCTGGAACTGCGCGAAGCCACTTTGCCTGCGGTGCAATACATTCCGATGAGCGACGTGGCCCAGGACCGGTTGACCCGCACCGACACCAGCACGCACTGCCCCTTCAAGGGCGACGCCAGCTACTACAGCGTGACCAGCTCGGCAGGCGACACCGTCTCCGACGTGATCTGGACCTACGAGCAGCCCTATCCCGCGGTCGCCGAGATCGCCGGGCATGTCGCGTTCTACCCGAACAAGGCCGAAATCAGCGTGTCGCCGTCCTAGCAGGTCCACCCGGGCAGCGCGGCCTCGTGCGCCTGGGTGTCGCTGTACACCCGCATCGAGACGATCAGCCCGTCGCGGGTGTCGAAGATGCAGACGAACGGGCTGTCGTACTCGACGCCGCCGGTGGTGGTGCCGGTGGCCTGCGCCTCGACGACCACCGTCTCGCCCTCGTTGACGCAGCGCACCAGGTCGATGGTCAGCTCGAGCTCGCGTTTGCGTCGCTCGATCGCACGGCGGAAGGTTTGCTTGTCGCAGGAGGTGCGCGTCAACAGCGTCCAATAGGTGAAGTCGTCACTGAGCAGCGTGAAGCCCTCGTCCAGGTCGCCGCCATCGCTCGTACTCTGTAGGAACATCCAAGCCAGTTCGCCCTGCGGGTCATCGAACGGCGTCATCACATCGCAATATTGACTTGGCACATCGTTAACGGTCAATCGGAGAGTTGGTCGGTGGAGAGCGAGCGCACGGTCACGTTCCCCGGGGCGGTCAGTTTCGGGCACACGTTGGCGCCGCTTCGCCGCGGGTCGGGTGACCCCTGCTTCCAGGCGTCCGGCGACGGCACGATCTGGCGAACCAGCCTGCTGCAGAGCGGGCCCGTCACCGCCCGGATCAGCCGCGCCGCCGCAAACGCCGCCCATTGCGTGGCGTGGGGCGGCGGCGCGCAGGAGTTCGTCGAGCGGCTTCCCGCGCTGCTGGGCCTCGAGGACGACGCGTCGGATTTCGTGCCGTCGGACCCCACCGTCGCCGCGGCGCACCGGCGCGTCCCGCACCTGCGCCTGGGCCGCACCGGGCAGGTGCTGGAGGCGCTGATCCCCGCGATCATCGAGCAGCGGGTGCCCGGCGCCGACGCGTTCCGGTCGTGGCGCGTGCTGGTGTCCAAGTACGGCTCACCGGCGCCGGGACCGGCGCCCGCGCGGATGCGGGTGCCGCCATCGGCCGAGGTGTGGCGGCACATTCCCTCGTGGGAGTTCCACCGCGCCAATGTCGACCCGGGGCGCGCGCGGACCGTGGTGACCGTCGCGCGGCGGGCCGGCTCGTTGGAACGGCTGGCGTCCCGCCCGCCCGCGCGGGCGCGCGAGGCGTTGATGTCGTTGCCCGGGGTGGGGGAGTGGACCGCCGCCGAAACGGCGCAGCGGGCGTTCGGGGACGCCGACGCCCTGTCGGTGGGTGACTACCACGTTCCCAAGATGATCGGCTGGACGCTGGTCGGCCGCCCCGTCGACGACGCCGGCATGCTCGAGCTGCTCGAGCCCATGCGGCCGCACCGCCACCGGGTGGTGCGGTTGCTGGAGGCCAGCGGGCTGGCGTACGAACCGCGCCGCGGCGCCCGGCTACCGGTGCAACACATCAGCGAGCTCTAAACGTGGTCATGGCCTCGCCGGGGCCGCGTTTTCAGCAACGGCCATCGGGTAACCACTGTCGAAGACGTGACCGTGTTTGAAACGGAGGAAATCGATGACACAGTTCACCATCCCGGGGCTCACCGACAAACAGGGAGCGCGGCTGACCGAACTGCTGCAGAAACAACTGAGCACTTACAACGATCTTCACCTGACGCTGAAGCATGTGCACTGGAATGTGGTGGGGCCCAACTTCATTGGTGTTCACGAGATGATCGACCCGCAGGTGGAGGCGGTTCGCGGTTTCGCCGACGACGTCGCCGAACGCATCGCGGCCCTCGGCGGATCACCGCAGGGCACGCCCGGGGCGATCATCAAAGACCGCACCTGGGACGACTATTCGGTCGGCCGCGACACCGTCCAGGCCCATCTGGCCGCGTTGGACCTCGTCTACACCGGCGTGATCGAGGACATCCGCAAGTACATCGAGGAGACCGAGGAGCTCGACCCCGTCACCCAGGACCTGTTGATCGATCAGGCCGGGAACCTGGAGAAGTTCCAGTGGTTCGTCCGGGCGCACCTGGAGAGCGCGGGCGGGAAGCTGACCCACCAGGGCTCGAGCACCGAGAAGGACGCCGCCAGCAGCGCCCGCGAGTCCTAGCGGCCGTCCTCGACCCGGCCTTCGCGCTCGGCCGCGGCGGTCTCGCGGTTCAGGCGCTGCGCCTCGTAGATCGTGACGTTGGTGCGCGACATCAACAACGCCGCGATGCCGACGGACAGAATCGCCCCGGGCACCACCGAGAACGAACCGGTCATCTCGGCGACCATGATCATGATGGCGAGCGGCGCCCGGGCGACGCTGCCGAAGCACGTCATCATCCCGACGACGACGAACACGCCCGGCTCGTGCGGCACGCCCGGCAGCGCCAGACCCTCGCCGAGCCGCCACACGGCCGCCCCGACGAAGGCGCCGATCACGATCCCGGGCCCGAACAGCCCGCCGGATCCACCGGTGCCGATCGACAGCGACGTGGCGACGATCTTCGCGATCGGCAGCACGACGACGATCCACAACGGGATGGCCAGCAGGGACCGGCGGTCGGCCGCCAGCTGCGCCCAGCCGTAGCCGCTGCTGAGGATCTGGGGGATCAGCAGGCCCAGGAGTCCGACCAGCAGTCCGCCGATCGCCGGTTTGAGCACCGGGCCGCCCGGCAGCCGCCGGGTGAGCCGCACCGCGGCGTGGAAGGTGCGGGCGTAAAGGTAGCCGACCGCGAAGGCGGCCAGGCCGATGACCACGAACCACAGCAGCGGCCACGCCCGCTCGAAGCGGTACTCGGCGTCGATGTAGCCGAATAGCGGATCGAAACCGAGGAAGGCGCCGAGTACGGCGTAGGCCGTGCCGGACGTGATGAACCCGGGCAACAGGCAGCGATAGTCGAAGTCGTCGCGGTAGGTGATCGACGCCGCCAGGACCGCCCCGCCGAGCGGCGCCGCGAAGATCGCCCCGATGCCGGCGCCGATGCCCAGCGCCACCGCGATCCGGCCGTCCTCGTCGGACAGGTGGAGCCGCCGCGCGAGCAAGGAGCAGAAGCCGGCCGAGATCTGGGCCGTCGGCCCCTCGCGGCCGGCCGAACCGCCCGACCCGATGGTCAGGGCGCTGGCCACCATCTTCACCAGCACCGCCCGGAAGCGGATGGCACGCGGATCGCCGTGCACGGCCTCGATGGCTTGGTCCGTGCCGTGGCCCGTGGCCTCGGGGGCGAACTTGGCGACCAAGAACGCCGAGAGCAACGCCCCTCCCGTCGTCACCAACGGGATCGCCCACGCGCGGTGAAACCCGGGGTCACCCCGGCCGCCGCCCTCGCCCACGGGTGTCGGGATGTGGTAGCCGCCCAGGTAGCCGAGCAGAAACTCGCCGGTGTACTTGAGGCCCAGGTAGAAGACGACGGCTCCCAGGCCGGCGACGAAACCGATCGTGACGCCCAGCAGCAACCACTTCTGCAGGTAGCCGGACTTCCTGATCGACGCCCCGAATCGGCCGCCCGCCCCGGGAGCCGATGCCACCGGCGCCTCGGTGGGCTGTGGTTCGCCATCCGCTTGTTCGGTCACGGCGCGGGTTCCGCAAGCACCAAGTCATCTTATGCAGCGCCACGGCGGCGCCGCGGGGGAATAACTGGACCGCGGTCCGGTTATAGGGGTAGTTCAAACTCACGGAGGTCACATGCCCGCCATCACCGCAAACACGCTGACATTGCCACGCGTCGGCGCCGCCGGCCCCACCGAGACCGAACGCCCCGTGCGGTCGATCACCACCGGGCCGCGCGGCTACGAGGGCGAGGGCTTTCCCGTCGTCCGCGCCTTCGCCGGGGTGAGCGCCGCGGCCCTGGATCCCTTCGTGCACATGGATCAGATGGGTGAGGTGGACTACGAGCCGGGCGAGCCGAGGGGCACGGACTGGCACCCGCACCGCGGGTTCGAGACGGTCACCTACATGATCGACGGCAAGTTCGCCCACCAGGACTCCCACGGTGGTGGCGGCCTGATCACCGACGGTGCGACCCAGTGGATGACCGCCGGGTCCGGGATCCTGCACATCGAGACGCCACCCGCCGAACTGGTCGAAAGCGGGGGCCTGTTTCACGGCATCCAGCTGTGGGTGAACCTGCCCAAGCGAGACAAGTTCGCACCGCCCCGTTATCAGGCCATCGAGGGCACCGACGCGAGGCTGATCGCCTCCGACGACGGCGGGGCGCTGGTCCGCATCATCGCCGGCGAGGTCGACGGCCATCGAGGTCCGGGCATCACCCACACGCCGATCACGCTCGCGCACGCCACGATTGAAAACGGCGGGCGGCTCAGCCTGCCGTGGCGCCGCGATTTCAACGCGTTGGTCTACGTGTTGTCCGGCGGCGGATACGTCGGCCCGGTCGCTCACCCGATTCGCGCGGGCCAATTGGCGGTGCTCGGCCCCGGTGACCGAATCACCCTGGGCGCCAATCGAGTGCAGGAATCGTCGCGGACGACGGCGATGGACGTGCTGCTGCTGGGCGGCCAACCCATTCGCGAGCCCGTATTCCATTACGGGCCTTTCGTGATGAACTCGCGGGCGGAATTGGCCGAGGCGGTGCAGGACTATCAGGCCGGCAAATTCGGGAGCATTCCGCCAAATGCGCTAATGCCGCACCGGGGCGATGGCACACTTTAACGATGTCGTCAGGGGTGAGCCGCAGGCCAGGACGCCCCCCTGCCGCGAAAGCGGACGAGACGCGACAGCGAATCATGCAGGCCGCCCGCCTGGTGTTCAGCGAACGTGGCTACGACGGCGCGACCTTCCAGGCGATCGCGGCCCGCGCCGATCTGACCCGGCCGGCTATCAACCATTACTTCTCGAGCAAGCGCGCCCTGTATCGCGAAGTACTGGACCAGACCAACGAAGCCGTCATCGGTGTCGGCATAAAAGAGGCGGACCGGGAAACGACGCTGGCCGGCCAGCTGACGGCATTCATCACCTCCGCGGTGCGCGCCAATAACGAGAATCCCGCCGGGTCGGCCCTGATCATCACCGGCGTGCTCGAGTCTCAGCGCCACCCGGAATGGAACACCACCGAAAACGACTCCGTGCGAATCGCGCGGGACTTTCTCACCCGGGTCACCAAGGATGCCATCAAGCGCGGCGAGATCGCCCCCGACGTCGATGCGACGGCGCTGACCGAGGCGCTACTCGTCCTGATGTGCGGGGTGGGTTTGTACGCGGGCTACGTCCAGAGCCCCGAGGCCCTGCTCGCCATCACCGGAGTGTTGCGCCGGCTCGTCGAAGGAGCGCTGCAACGCCCCGAGTCCCAGCCGGACGTGCAGTGAAGTTGCGCACAAAGCGTATAGGCTAACTAACTTATCCCGGTAACATGGTCGGGTCATGACTGATCTGGACGCGTCGTTACCGCCCTCCTTGAGATCCGCCGGCGACAGCTGGGCCATCACCGAACTCGTCGGTGCCACCGCCCTGGGCGTCGCGGCGGCACGCGCGGCCGAGACCGCCGGGAGCGACCCGCTGATCCGCGACGAGTTCGCGCCGATATTGGTCGCGTCGGCCGGTCCGGCCTGGGCCCGCCTCGCCGACCCCGAACTGGGCTGGCTCGAGGGCGACGACCACGGGCGGCGCGCGCATCGCATCGGCATCGACTACCAGGCCGTGCGCACCCACTTCTTCGACGAGTACTTCGACAGCGCCGCCCGGGCCGGCATCCGGCAGGTGGTCATCCTGGCCGCCGGCCTGGACTCGAGGGCCTACCGCCTCGACTGGCCGGCCGGCACCGCGGTGTACGAGATCGACCAGCCCAAGGTGCTCGAGTACAAGGCGGGCGTCCTGCAGCAGCATGGGGCGGCCCCGAGCGCCCACCGCCGCCCGGTTCCGGTCGACCTGCGCGACGACTGGCCGGCGGCCCTGGCCGCCGCGGGATTCGACCGCGCGCAACCGACCGCCTGGCTGGCCGAGGGCTTGCTGCCCTACCTGCCGAGCGACGCGCAGGACCGGCTGTTCGAGATGTTCACCGCGCTCAGCGCCCCGGGCAGCCAGGTGGCCATCGAGGCGTTCGGCATGAACTCGCGCAGCAATTCGGCGCGCTGGCAGCGGATGCGCGAGCGGCTCGGCCTGGACGTCAACGTCCAGGCGCTGACGTATCACGAGCCGGACCGTTCCGATGCGGCCCGATGGCTGACCGACCACGGCTGGCAGGTGCAGATCGTGGACAACCGCGAGGAGATGGCCCGCCTGGGCCGCCCGGTACCCGAAGACCTCACCGAGGAAGCGGTGCGCAGCATGCTGCTGCGGGCGCGTCTCGGGGAGCCGACCGACTGACTTTCACACCCGAGGAGCAACCCGATGAGCTCATTGCGCACGCACGATGACACCTGGGACATCAAGACCAGTGTCGGCAGCACCGCGGTGATGGTGGCCGCCGCCCGGGCGGTGGAAACTGAGCGGCCCGACGCCCTCATCCGCGATCCGTACGCCAAACTGCTGGTCACCAATGCCGGTGCCGGGGTGCTGTGGGAGCACATGCTCGACCCCGAGGTGGCGGCCAAGATCGAGGCCCTCGACGCCGACTCCGCCGCGCACCTCGAGCACATGCGCAGCTATCAGGCGGTGCGCACGCACTTCTTCGACACCTACTTCAAAGACGCCGTCGCCGCCGGGATCCGGCAGGTGGTCATCCTGGCCTCGGGCCTGGACTCGCGCGCCTACCGCCTGGAGTGGCCGGCCGGCACCACGGTGTACGAGCTGGACCAGCCCGAGGTGCTGGCGTACAAGTCCACCACGCTGGCCGAAAACGGCGTGACCCCGTCGGCGGAGCGCCGCGAGGTGGCCATCGACCTGCGGCAGGACTGGCCGGCCGCGCTGCGCGCCGCGGGCTTCGACCCGACGGCCCGGACGGCCTGGCTGGCCGAGGGCCTGCTGATGTACCTGCCCGCCGAGGCGCAGGACCGGCTCTTCACCCTGATCGGCGAGCTGAGCCCGGCCGGCAGCCGGGTGTCGGCCGAAACTGCACCCAATCACGCCGACGAGCGCCGGCAGCAGATGCGCGAGCGGTTCCGGAAGGTCGCCGACGAGCTCGGCATCGAACAGACCGTCGACGTCGGGGAGCTGATGTACCGCGACGACCACCGCGCCGACGTCGCGAAGTGGCTCGACGAACACGGCTGGCGCGCGACGGCCGAGCATTCGATCGACGCGATGCGCCGGCTGGGTCGCCTGATCGAGAACATCCCGATGGCCGACGACACGGACGCGTTCTCCGACTTCGTCATCGCCGAGCGGCTGTAATGCCGCGCTCGCTGGACGACTCCTGGGACATCGCCACCAGCGTCGGAGCGACCGCCGTCATGGTCGCCCTGGCCCGCGCCGCCGAGACCGCCAGCGACCAACCACTCATCCGCGACCCGTTCGCCGAGCCGCTGGTCTCCACACCCGAACTGGCCGGAGTCCGCGAGCAGGTGGCCGCGTGGTGGACGGAACCGGACGGCGATGACGACCCGGGAGACGGGGACTACTCGGTCCGCGCCCAGAACATGATCGACTCGCAGGCGGTGCGGACCCATTTCTTCGATGCGTACTTCGCCGCCGCCGCCCAGGCCGGCATCCGGCAGGTGGTGCTGCTGGCCGCCGGGCTCGATTCCCGCGCCTACCGGCTGGATTGGCCGGCCGGCACCGTCGTGTACGAGATCGATCTGCCCAAGGTGCTCGAGTACAAGACCGAGACGCTCGCCGACTGCGGCGCCACGCCGGCCGCCGACCTGCGGCCGGTACCCGCCGACTTGCGCCATGACTGGCCACAGGCGTTGCGCGACAAGGGTTTTGACGCCGGCCAGCCGACGGCGTGGCTGGCCGAAGGGTTGTTGCCGTTCCTGCCGGCCGCGGCGCAAGAACGCCTGTTCGTCGCGATCGACGGGCTGAGCGCGCCGGGCAGCCGCGTCTCGGTCGAGAACTTCGGCATCGACCCGGCCAAGCGCCGCGAAGCCGAGGCGAGGTTCGCCGAACTGCGCGCCAAGCGCGAGGCACGCGGCCAAGACATCTCGTTCAACCCGTTCGACCTGTGGTTCGAGGACGGGGAGCGGCCCGACTGCGCGGACTGGTTCACGGCCCACGGCTGGAGCACCGGGGTGGTGGACGGGCACGAAGAGGCGCTCCGGCTGGGACGCGACCCGCAGCCCGAGGGCCGGCCGTTTGTGGTCACCTATGTGACCGCTACCAAACCCTGAGCTGCCGCAGCCAGAGCCTTTCTACTGCTCTCCCAACCGGATGGTTAGGATCGCGGTTATCACCCATGAGCGCTTGCGCGGCCAGCGGCGGGCGCCCCTCGGGATGACCGAAGCAGGGGAAGGACAACGATGACCACCGAATCGGTTACACCCAAGACATCCGTCACCAATGGCGCGCCGACCGCGCAGCAGGTCGACGTTCCCGCCACGGTGGCCCGGCTCCGCAAGACCTTCGCCACCGGGCGCACCCGCGACATCGAGTGGCGCAAGCGGCAACTGCTGCAACTGGCCAAGCTGATGGAGGAGAACGAGGCGGCCATCGCCGACGCTCTCGCCGAGGACCTGGACCGCAGCCCGTTCGAGGCGTTCATCGCCGACATCGCCACCACCGCCGGCGAGGCGAAGTACGCGGCCAAGCGGGTGCGCCGGTGGACGCGCCGCCGCTACCAGCTGCTCGAGGTGCCGCAGCTGCCGGGCCGCGGCTGGATCGAATACGAGCCGTACGGCACCGTGCTGATCATCGGCGCGTGGAACTACCCGTTCTACCTGACCCTGGGCCCCGCCGTCGGCGCCATCGCGGCGGGCAACGCCGTGATCCTCAAGCCCTCGGAGATCGCCGCGGCGTCCGCGCACCTGATGGCCGAGCTGGTGCCCAAGTACCTCGACAGCGACGCGATCGCGGTGGTCGAGGGCGACGGTTCGGTCAGCCAGGAGCTGATCGCGCAGGGGCTGGACCGCCTGCTGTTCACCGGTGGCACCGAGATTGGTCGCAAGGTCTACGAGGGCGCCGCGCCCCACCTGACCCCGTGCACGCTCGAGCTCGGCGGCAAGAGCCCGGTGATCGTGGCGGCCGACGCCGACGTGGACGTGGCGGCCAAGCGCATCGCCTGGATGAAGCTGCTGAACGCCGGGCAGACCTGCGTGGCCCCCGATTATGTGTTGGCGGACGCCAAGATTCGCGACGAACTGGTGAGCAAGATCGGCGCCGCCATCACGAAGTTCACCTCGGACAAGCCCAACGGGATGCGGATCGTCAACCAGCGTCAATTCGACCGGATCAGCGGCTACCTCGCCAGCGGGGACGGCAAGGTGGCCGTCGGCGGGGCGTGCGACGCGGCGAGCCTGCGCATCCAGCCCGCCGTCGTCGTCGACCCCGACCCGAACGGCCCGCTGATGCAGAACGAGATCTTCGGGCCGGTGCTGCCAGTGGTGACGGTCCAATCCCTGGATGACGCAATACGTTTCATCAACGCGCGACCCAAGCCGCTGTCGGCCTACCTGTTCACCAAGACGCGGGAAACCCGCGAGCGGGTGATCAAGGAGGTGCCGGCCGGCGGCATGCTGGTCAACCACTTGGCCTTCCAGGTGTCGACGGCCAAGCTGCCGTTCGGCGGTGTGGGCGCGTCGGGGATGGGCGCCTACCACGGCCGGTACGGCTTCGAGGAGTTCAGCCACCGCAAGTCGGTGCTCACCAAGCCCACCCGGCCCGACCTGTCCAGCTTCATCTACCCGCCGTACACCGAGCGCGCCATGAAGATGGCCCGCAGGATGTTCTGATCATTCGAATCACCTGCTAGGCAGTACTTTTCACACTTAGAGAGGAACCTTATGCCCGGAGTGCAGGATCGCGTCATCGTCGTCACCGGAGCCGGCGGGGGACTGGGCCGCGAATACGCCCTCACCCTCGCCGCCGAAGGCGCCAGCGTCATCGTGAACGACCTCGGCGGTGCGCGTGACGGTACCGGTGCCGGCCACAACATGGCCGACGAGGTGGTCAAGGAGATCAAGGACGCGGGTGGCCGGGCGGCCGCCAACTACGACAGCGTCGCCGACCCCGAGGGCGCCGAGAACATCATCAAGACGGCGCTCGACGAGTTCGGCGCCGTGCACGGCGTGGTGAGCAACGCGGGCATCCTGCGGGACGGCACCTTCCACAAGATGACCTACGAGAACTGGGACGCCGTGCTCAAGGTGCACCTGTACGGCGGGTACAACGTGCTGCGCGCCGCGTGGCCGCACTTCCGCGAGCAGAGCTACGGCCGGGTCGTCGTCGCCACCTCCACCAGCGGCCTGTTCGGCAACTTCGGGCAGACCAACTACGGCGCCGCCAAGCTCGGCCTGGTCGGCATGATCAACACGCTGGCGCAGGAGGGCGCGAAGTACAACATCCACGCCAACGCCGTCGCCCCGATCGCGGCCACCAGGATGACCGAGGACATCCTGCCCAAGGAGGTGCTCGAGAAGCTGACGCCCGAGTACGTCGCGCCGGTGGTGGCCTACCTGTGCACCGAGGAAAACCCCAACACCGCTTCGGTTTTCGTGGTCGGCGGCGGAAAGGTGCAGCGGGTGGCGCTGTTCCAGAACGAGGGCGCCAACTTCGACAAGCCGCCCACGGTCGAGGACGTCGCCTCGCACTGGTCGCAGATCGACGACCTCTCGGCGGCCCAGCCGGCCAACTTCAAGCTCGGGTAGCGGTTAGGCAAGCAGTTCGTTGCGCAGGCGGTCCACATCCGCCTGCGCAATGCCCGCGTCCCGCAGGTACGCGTCGAGCGAGCCGTGCGCCTCGTCGATCGCTTGGCGCGCGGCGGCCAGATACTCCGGGCGCACGCCGAGCACACCGTCGGCGAGCCGCGCCTTGGTGAACGTGACGACCTCCGGCGTCAGTTCGACGTCGGAACGCTGCTGGATCATCTCGTAGATGTGGTCCCGCAGCTGGGGTACCGCGGCGTTGCTGCGCAGGTAGTCGGCGACGATGGTGTCGCGATCGACGCCGACCGTTTCCAGCACCGTGGCGATCACGAAACCGGTGCGGTCCTTGCCCGCGAAGCAGTGGGTGAGCACCGGACGCCCGGCCGCCAGCAACGAAAAGACATGCTGCACAGCGCGTTGCGCCCCGTTGCGAAACGGGAATTGCCGGTATTCGTCGATCATGTGCCGGACGGCGGCCTCGTTGACGGCTTCGTCGGATTGGTCGGGATCGTTCTCGAACAGCCGCCGAAACGCGGTTTCGTGTGGCGCCTCGTCCTCACTCGGCTCCTCGTCGCCCAGGTCGGGAAAGGGCAACAAGTGGATCTGGACGCCGTCGGGAACCAGGCCGGGGCCGCGGCGGGCCACCTCGCGTGCGGCGCGCAGGTCGGCGACGTCGGTGATACCCAACTCGCGCAGCGTCGCGCGGCCCTCGTCGTCGAGGCGGCTCAGCTCACCGGACCGGAACAGCCGGCCGGGACGAAGCCCCGGCGTCTCGTCGGCGACATCGCGAAAGTTCCACGCGCCGGACAGCTCCCGCAGGGTTTCAGTCATGTGCGGTGACCGCCGCGGCGAGCGGTGACTTCTCCCGGCCGATCTCGGCGCGCGCGATGGTCCGCATGTGCACCTCGTCCGGGCCGTCGAACAGGCGCATGGCCCGATGCCAGCCGTAGGACCGGGCCAGCACGGTGTCCTCGCTGACGCCGGCGGCCCCGTGCACCTGGATCGCGCGGTCGATGACATCGCAGGCCACCTGGGGCGCCACCGCCTTGATCTGCGAGACCAGCAGGTGAGCGGCGCGGTTGCCGTGCTGGTCGATGGTCCACGCCGCCTTCTCGCACAGCAGCCGGGCCTGGTCGATCTCGTTGCGCGACTTGGCGATTGCCTCACGCACCACGCCCTGCTCGGCCAGCGGCCGGCCGAACGCCACCCGGTTACGGGCGCGGTCCACCATCAGGGCCAGCGCGCGTTCGGCGCCGCCGAGGGCGCGCATGCAGTGGTGGATCCGGCCGGGACCGAGCCGGGCCTGGGCGATCGCGAAACCCCCGCCCTCTTCGCCGAGCAGGTTGGTGACCGGTACCCGGACGTTGTCGTAGATGATCTCGCAATGCCCGGGCTGGTCCTGGTAGCCGAAAACGGTCGTCGACCGAACCACGTTCACGCCCGGGGTGTCGATGGGCACCAGCACCATCGACTGTTGCTGGTGGCTGGCCGCCTCGGGGTTGGTGCGGCCCATCACGATCAGGATCTTGCACCGAGGGTCCGCCGCGCCCGAGGTCCACCACTTGCGCCCGTTGATCACGTAGTCGCCGCCATCGCGCACGATGGAGGTCTCGATGTTGCGCGCGTCGCTGCTGGCGACCGCCGGCTCGGTCATGGAGAAGGCGCTGCGAATCTCGCCGTTCAGCAACGGCTCCAGCCACTGCTTGCGCTGCTCCTCGGTGGCGAACAGATGCAACGTCTCCATGTTGCCGGTGTCGGGCGCCGCGCAATTGAGCGCCTCGGGCGCGATCTCCAGGCTCCAGCCGGTGAGCTCGGCCAGCGGTGCGTACTCGAGGTTGGTGAGGCCGGACTCGGCGGGCAGGAACAGGTTCCACAGGCCTTGCTCTTTGGCCTTGGCCTTCAGCCGCTCGATGACCGGCGGGACGGTGTGATCGCTGGGGCCGGCCTCGTGCCGGTACTTGTCGTATTCGGCCTCGGCCGGAAAGACGTACTCGGTCATGAAGTCGGACAGTCGCTTGTGGTAGTCGTTGGCTTTGGCCGACATCGCGAAGTCCATGACCGTCACGATAGGACACGTGTCAGGACGGCCCATATGGCGAGCCTCAATGGTTCACCTTCGCGACACTGAAACCTCGCACATGACACGCCGTGAAGGGCGTGCGTGGTTTCAGTCTCGCGGTGTGGCGGGCGGTCGCGATTCCCGTCGCGCACCATGGGAGCCATGACCGAATCCCGCCCGCCGTTCCCGCCGTTCACCCGCGAGACGGCGCTGCAGAAGGTGCAGGCCGCCGAGGACGCCTGGAACACCCGCGACCCGCACCAGGTGAGCCTGGCGTACACGCCCGACTCCCAATGGCGCAACCGCGACGAACACGTCGTCGGGCGCGAGGAGATCGTCGCGTTTCTGACCCGCAAATGGCGGCGCGAGCTCGACTACGCGTTGCGAAAAAGCTTGTGGGACTTCCACGACAACCGCATCGCCGTGCGCTTTCAATACGAATGCCGCGATAAGGCCGGACAGTGGTACCGCAGCTACGGCAACGAGCTGTGGGAGTTCACCCCGTCGGGCTTGATGGCGCGCCGCGAGGCCAGCATCAACGACGTGCGGATCGACGAGTCCGAGCGCCGCTACTTCGGGCCCCGCCCGCCGGCGGAGCACGGCCGGGACATCCCGCTCTGGTAGCGGGACGGCCACAACGCCGGCGTGTGACTCCACAACTCGGCGGGCGGTACTGCGCGCGCCGCGGGTAGCGAACCATCGATGAGTTGAACGGCCGCGCCAGGGGTATCGGGCCCCGGTCCATCGCACGGCCGGGCCGAAATCCGGCAGGCGTTAAGGTAGCGAAGCGTGCGGCCAGCCAGCGGCACAGTCAAACGGCAGGAAAGTGCGGGAAAGCAGATGTACGCGCCATGACAGATGCGCAGACGACGGTAGGGGTGGTCGCCGAGTCCGCGGCCGACGAACGGCGCGTCGCGCTGGTGCCCAAGGCGGTCGCGTCGCTGATCAGCAGCGGAGTCGCGGTGGTGGTCGAATCGGGAGCGGGCGAAGGCGCGTTGCTTCCCGACCAGCTCTACAGCGAGGCCGGCGCCAGCATCGGGGACGCCTGGTCGGCGGACATCGTCGTGAAGGTGGCGCCGCCGACCAAGGAAGAGGTCGCCAAGCTGCGCAACGGCCAGACCCTGATCGGGTTCCTGGCCCCGCGCAACGCCGACAACTCGATCGGCGCGCTCACCGAGGCCGGCGTGCAGGCGTTCGCGCTGGAGGCCATCCCGCGGATCTCGCGCGCCCAGGTCATGGACGCGCTGTCGTCGCAGGCCAACGTCGCCGGCTATAAGGCCGTGCTGCTGGCCGCGTCCGAGTCGACCCGGTTCTTCCCCATGCTGACGACCGCGGCGGGCACCGTGAAGCCGGCCAGCGTGCTGGTCCTGGGCGTCGGCGTGGCCGGCCTGCAGGCGCTGGCCACGGCCAAGCGGCTGGGCGCGCGCACCTCCGGTTACGACGTGCGCCCGGAGGTGGCCGACCAGGTCCGCTCGGTCGGCGCGCAATGGCTGGACCTCGGGATCGACGCGGCCGGGGAGGGCGGCTACGCCCGCGAACTCACCGAAGCCGAGCGCGCCCAGCAGCAGGAGTCGCTGGAGAAGGCGATCGCCGGGTTCGACGTGGTGATCACCACCGCGCTGGTCCCCGGGCGGCCCGCGCCGCGCCTGGTGACCGCCGCGGCGGTGGAGTCGATGAAGCCCGGCAGCGTGGTGGTCGACCTGGCGGGGGAGACCGGGGGCAACTGCGAACTCACCGAACCCGGCCAGACCGTCGTCAAGCACGACGTGACCATCGCCTCGCCGCTGAACCTGCCGGCGACCATGCCCGAGCACGCCAGCGAGCTCTACAGCAAGAACATCACGGCGCTCCTGGACCTGTTGATCACCGACGGCAAACTGGCCCCCGACTTCGACGACGAAGTGATCGCGGCGTCCTGCGTCACTCGAGAAGGAACCTAGACATGTACGACGAGCTGTTGGCCAATCTGGCGATCCTGGTGCTGTCCGGGTTCGTCGGGTTCGCGGTCATCTCCAAAGTGCCCAACACGCTGCACACCCCGCTGATGTCGGGCACCAACGCCATTCACGGGATCGTGGTGCTCGGCGCCCTGGTGGTGTTCGGCGAGGTCGAGCACCCGTCGCTGGCCGTGCAGATCATCCTGTTCGTCGCGGTGGTGTTCGGCACGCTGAACGTCATCGGCGGTTTCATCGTCACCGACCGGATGCTGGGCATGTTCAAGGGCAAGAAGAAGGTGGCGCCCGTCAAGACCGAGGATCTGGCGGCGAAATGAACTACCTCGTCACCGTCCTCTACATCGTTTCGTTCGCCCTTTTCATCTACGGCTTGATGGGCCTGACCGGGCCCAAGACCGCGGTGCGGGGCAACCTGATCGCCGCGGTCGGCATGGCGCTGGCCGTGACGGCGACGCTGATCAAGATCCGGCACACCGAGTCGTGGGTGCTGATCATCGCCGGCCTGGTGGTGGGCGTCCTGCTCGGCGTCCCGCCGGCGCGGTTGACCAAGATGACCGCCATGCCGCAACTGGTGGCGTTCTTCAACGGCGTGGGCGGCGGCACGGTCGCGCTGATCGCGCTGGCGGAATTCATTGAGACGAGCGGCTTTTCGGCGTTCCAGCATGGTGAGTCGCCGACCGTGCACATCGTGGTGGCGTCTTTGTTCGCCGCGATCATCGGGTCGATCTCGTTCTGGGGTTCGATCATCGCGTTCGGCAAGCTGCAGGAGATCATCTCGGGATCACCGATCGGCTTCGGGAAGGCCCAGCAACCCATCAACGTGCTGCTGCTCGTTGCGGCGGTGGCGGCGGCGGTGGTCATCGGCCTGGGCGCGCATCCCGGCACGGGTGGGGTGTCGCTGTGGTGGATGGTCGGCCTGCTGGCCGCGGCCGGTGTGCTCGGCCTGATGGTGGTGCTGCCCATCGGCGGCGCCGACATGCCGGTGGTGATCTCGCTGCTCAACGCGATGACCGGGTTGTCGGCCGCGGCGGCCGGCCTGGCGCTGAACAACACCGCGATGATCGTGGCCGGCATGATCGTCGGCGCGTCGGGTTCGATCCTGACCAACCTGATGGCCAAGGCGATGAACCGCTCGATTCCCGCGATCGTCGCCGGCGGTTTCGGCGGTGGCGGTGTGGCACCCAGCGGTGACGGCGGCGGCGACAAGCACGTCAAGGCCACCTCGGCCGCCGACGCCGCGATTCAGATGGCCTACGCCAACCAGGTGATCGTGGTGCCCGGCTACGGGCTGGCCGTCGCGCAGGCGCAGCACGCGGTCAAGGACATGGCGTCGCTGCTGGAGGACAAGGGCGTGCCGGTGAAGTACGCGATCCACCCGGTGGCCGGCCGGATGCCCGGACACATGAACGTGCTGCTGGCCGAGGCCGAGGTGGATTACGACGCGATGAAGGACATGGACGACATCAACGACGAATTCGCCCGCACCGACGTCGCGATCGTCATCGGCGCCAACGACGTCACCAACCCGGCGGCCCGCAACGAGCAATCCAGCCCGATTTACGGCATGCCCATCCTGAACGTGGACAAGGCCAAGTCGGTGATCGTGCTCAAGCGGTCGATGAACTCGGGGTTCGCGGGCATCGACAACCCGCTGTTCTACGCCGACGGGACGACGATGCTGTTCGGGGACGCGAAGAAATCGGTGACAGAGGTCGCCGAGGAACTGAAGGCGCTTTAGCGGTGATCGCAAGCGCAGCGGAGCCGGGCGCTGCGGGTCACCGCCAGAGGGTCTAAACCGGAGGGTAGGCGGGCGGCGGATAGCCGTTGCCGTCGACGACGCCGCGCAGGCCCCACGGGACGTAGCGGAAGAAGAACTCGATCTCGTCGCTCATGTCATAGTCCGGGCTCGGATCCATGAAGACACCCCTCCAGTCGCGACTTGAGCTTTCTTCAGGCGAGTCTAGTCCCATCCTCGTCGGGGTGACACCCGGCGTTTGCCTAAACTGTCCAACCAGTTGATTGATAATTGGACTTGCCCGGCACCCCAGCGTCCCGCCCGGCAGTGACGATTGCGAGTACAGATGCCATCCGAGAACGGACTGACCCGGCGCGAGGAATTGCTGGCCGTCGCCACCAAGCTCTTCGCCGCCCGCGGCTACCACGGCACCCGGATGGATGACGTCGCCGACGTGATCGGCCTGAACAAGGCGACGGTCTACCACTACTACGCCAGCAAGTCGCTGATCCTGTACGACATCTATCAGCAGGCCGCCGAGGGCACGCTGGCCGCCGTCCACGACGATCCGTCCTGGACGGCCCGTGAGGCGCTCTACCAGTACACGGTTCGCCTGCTCACCGGCATCGCGGCCAACCCGGAGCGGGCCGCCGTCTACTTCCAGGAGGCGCCCTACATCACCGAGTGGTTCACCGAGGAGCAGGTGGCCGCGGTCCGGGAGAAGGAAACGCAGGTCTACGAGCACGTCCACGGGCTCATCGATCGCGGCATCGCCAGCGGCGAGTTCTACCAGTGCGATTCGCACGTCCTGGCGCTCGGCTACATCGGCATGACGCTCGGCGCCTACCGGTGGTTGCGGCCTAGCGGCCGCCGCAGCGCCAAGGAGATCGCCGCCGAATTCAGCACCGCGCTGCTGCGCGGCCTGATCCGCGACGAGGGGATCCGCACGAGTTCCCCGCTGGGGCCCTAGGCTTGCGCGCCCTTCAGGTGCTTGTCCAGGAAGGCGAGCTGGTCGGCCACCACGCGGTCGAAGGCCTCGTCGACGTAGATCGCGAAATGGCCCTCGGGATATACCTTGATCTCCCCGCGCGGGGCCTTGGCCGCGTGCCGCAGCGTCGCCGCCGCGGGGGCCACCGAGTCGGCCTCGCACACGCAGAACAGGATCGGGCAGCCGATGTCGGGGGTGCGGCGCCCGGGCCGATAGGTCATGATTTTCAACGCGATCCGGGCCGCCACGTCCGAAGGGATGTCCGCGCCGTCGGGCACCAGTCGTAAAAAACCCGGGTACGCGTCGGGGGTGGTCATCAGCGCCACCTCGCCCGGTCGCCCCACCGCGGGAACCATCACCGGTGCTTTGCCGAGCCGGGCGGCGAGGAGGTCGCGGGCGGCCAACGTGCCGACGCGCATGAAGATCAGCGGGTTCAGCGTTCCTATCGACGCTCTGGCGTCGGTGAAGGGGCATTGCACCACGGCGGCGGCGATGTCGGGGTGGCGGGCCGCCGTGGTGATCACATGGCCGCCGCTAAAAGACGTGCCCCACAACGCGATTCGAGCGGTGTCGATTCCGGGGATGGTGCGGGCGTAGCTGACGGCCGCGGCCCAGTCGGCGAGTTGCAGCCCGATGTCGAGCAGTTGGCGTGGGTGGCCCTCGCTGTCACCGAAGTTGCGGTAGTCGAACACCAGGCAGGCGTAGCCGGCCGCGCTGAAGCGTTCGGCGTAGGCGTCCAGGCGCATGGTCCGCACCCCGGCGAGGCCGTGCGCCATCACCAGCAGCGGCGCGGGCCCACTGCCCGGCGGCCGGTAGAGCCAGGCGCTGATCAGATCGCCCCCGGATGGGAACTGGACGTCTTCGCGTTGTGTCATCAGTCAGTCATTCTGCCCGCGTCACCGCGACGGGTCCGCCGGTATGCGCCGCGAATTTAATGGACTACTGTCTAGAAAAGTTTTGAGCGCTCAACGAACGGAGACTCTCATGGCGATCCGCGTCGCGCACGTCGGTACCGGAAACGTCGGAGGGTTGGCGCTCGCCGAACTCATCACCAACCCCCAGTTCGAGTTGACCGCGGTGTGTGTCTCCACCCCCGAGAAGGTCGGTAAGGACGCCGGCGAACTGTGCGGCGTCGGTTTGGAGCGCGGTGTGGTCACCGGTGTCACGGCCGTCTCCGACCTCGACGCGCTGCTCGCCACCCAGCCCGAGTGTGTCGTCTATTGCGCCATGGGCGACACCCGGCTGCCCGACGCGATGGCCGACGTCATGCGCGTCCTGGCCGCCGGCGTCAATGTCGTCGGCTCCTCGCCCGGGCTGTTGCAATACCCGTGGGGCGTGATGCCCGAGAAGTACATCGGCCGGGTCGAAGATGCTGCCAGGCAAGGGTATTCGAGCATTTTCATCAGCGGTGTCGACCCCGGATTCGCGAACGACCTGATCCCGTTCGCGCTCGCCGGGACCTGCCAGCGCGTCGAGCAGGTGCGCTGCATGGAGATCCACGACTACGCCAGCTACGCCGGCGCAGAGGTGATGCATTACATGGGATTCGGCCGACCCATGGACGAAATCCCGATGCTGCTGCAACCGGGCATCCTGTCGATCGCGTGGGGCACCGCGATCCGCCAGCTGGCGGCCGGGCTGGGCATCGAGGTCGACGAGATCACCGAGTCCTACCAGCGCGAGCCGGCGCCGGAGGATTTCGACATCGCGGTGGGACGCGTCGCCAAGGGCACCGTGGCCGTGCTGCAATTCGAGATCCGCGGCATGGTCGACGGCCACCCCGCCATCGTCATCGAGCACGTGACCCGGCTGCGGCCGGACCTGCGACCCGATCTGCCCCAGCCCGCGTCCGGCGACGGCTCCTACCGCATCGAGATCACCGGCGAGCCGTCTTATGCCGTCGACATCATTCCGAGCAGCCGCAAGGGCGACCACAACCACGCCGCGATCGCCGGCGCCGCGGGTCGCATCGTCAACGCCATTCCCGCCGTCATCGCGGCACCGCCCGGCATCCGCACGACGCTGGACCTGCCGCTGGTGACCGGCAAAGGCCTGTACGCACCAAGCACTTTGGTGAGCACCTAAATCGAAAGGAGTCCCTGTGGGACGGGTAGAAGGCAAGGTTGCGCTGATCAGCGGGGGCGCCCGGGGGATGGGCGCCGAGCATGCGCGGCTGCTGGCGTCCGAGGGCGCCAAGGTGGTGATCGGCGACATCCTCGACGACGAGGGCAAGGCGGTTGCCGACGAGATCGGCGATTCGGTCCGCTACGTCCACCTCGACGTCACCCAGCCCGACCAGTGGGACGCCGCCGTCGAGACCGCGGTCAGCGAATTCGGCAAGCTCAACGTGTTGGTCAACAACGCCGGGACCGTCGCGCTCGGGCCGCTGAAGAGTTTCGATCTGGCCAAGTGGCAGAAGGTGATTGACGTCAACCTGACCGGAACCTTCCTGGGCATGCGCGCGGCGGTCGAGCCGATGATCGCGGCGGGCGGCGGCTCGATCATCAACGTGTCCTCGATCGAGGGCCTGCGCGGCGCGCCCATGGTGCACCCGTACGTCGCCTCCAAGTGGGGGGTGCGCGGGCTGGCGAAGTCCGCGGCGCTGGAGCTGGCGCCGCACAACATCCGCGTCAACTCCGTGCACCCCGGCTTCATCCGCACCCCGATGACCCAGCATCTGCCCGAGGACATGGTGACGATTCCGCTCGGCCGCCCGGCCGAGTCGCGGGAGGTCTCGACGTTCATCCTGTTCCTGGCCAGCGACGAGTCGTCCTACTCGACGGGCAGCGAGTTCGTCATGGACGGCGGCCTGGTGACCGACGTGCCGCACAAGGAGTTTTAGCCTCGGTTCGTCACCGAACGTGCACTCACGGCGAGAATTAGGCTAATTTTTCGCCTTCAGTGCACGTTCGGCGTAGGGGATGGTGTCAATGCTGCGTAGCCTGGCCGAGGTAGTGGGATCGAACCACGTCGTCACCGATCCCGACGTGCTCGCGGGCCGCAGCGTCGACCACACCGGTCGTTATCGGGGCCGGGCGAGCGCGCTGGTGCGCCCGGGTTCGGCCGAGCAGGTCGCCGCGGTGTTGCGGCTGTGCCGGGACGCGGGGGCGCACGTCACCGTCCAGGGCGGGCGCACCTCGCTGGTGGCCGGCACCGTCCCGGAGCACGACGACGTGCTGCTGTCCACCGAGCGGCTGCACGCCCTCGATGACGTCGACACCGTCGAGCGCCGGATCCGGGCGGGCGCCGGCGCCACACTCGCCGCGGTGCAGCGGGCCGCGGGCGGCGCGGGCCTGCTGTTCGGCGTGGATTTGGCCGCCCGGGACACGGCGACCGTCGGGGGGATGGCGTCGACGAACGCCGGCGGGCTGCGCACGGTCCGCTACGGCAACATGGGCGAACAGGTCGTCGGCCTGGAGGTCGCCCTGCCCGACGGTTCGCTGCTGCGCCGGCACAGCCGGGTGCGCCTTGACAACACCGGCTACGACCTGTCGGCGTTGTTCGTCGGCGCCGAGGGCACCCTGGGCGTGATCACCTCGCTGGATCTGCGCCTGCACCCCACCCCCGCGCGGCGGGTGACGGCGGTGTGCGGGTTCGACGACCTGGCGGCGCTGGTGGACGCGGGCCGGACGTTCCGGGACACCGACGGCATAGCGGCGCTGGAATTGATCGACGGCCGGGCCGCCGCGCTCACCGGCGAACACGTCGGCGTGGGTGCCCCCGTCGACGGCGACTGGCTGCTGCTGGTGGAACTCGCCGCCGACCAGGACCAGACGGACCGGCTCGCCGACCTGCTCGACGGAGCGCGGATGTGCTCCGCGCCCGCGGTCGGCGTGGATGTGGCTGCGCAGCAACGGTTGTGGCAGTTGCGCGAGTCGCTCGCCGAGGTGCTCGGCGTGTACGGGCCGCCGCTGAAGTTCGACGTCTCGTTGCCGCTGTCGTCGATCGACGAATTCGCCCGAGCCGCAGTCGATTTGGTCGGGACGCACGCGCCGGATGCGCTGCCCGTACTGTTCGGCCACATCGGCGAGGGCAACCTGCATCTCAACGTGCTGCGCTGCCCGGTCGACCGGGAGCGGGCACTCTACGAGCCGATGATGGAACTGATCGCGCGATCCGGTGGCAACGTCAGCTCCGAGCACGGCGTCGGCACCCGCAAGCGGCACTACATGGGCATGTCACGCGAGCTGGCGGACATCGCGGCGATGCGGACCATCAAGGCCGCGCTGGACCCGACCGGCTACCTCAACGCCGCGGTGCTCTTCGACTAGCCGGAGGTCGCCTGACATACGCTGGCGTCCATGGCATCCGGGATCTTCGACACACCCGTCAACCGAATCGTCAACAATTTCTTCAATGGCATGATCGACGCGCCCGTCGTCGGGCGACTGGTACGACGCGGGCTGATCAAGATCCGCTACGTCGGCAGGCGTTCGGGCAAGACGATTCAGACCCCGGTCGGGTATCGCCGTTCCGGCGACGGCATCGTCATCAACGTCATGTCGCCCGATAGCAAGACATGGTGGCGAAACTTTCTCGGCGCGGGCGGGCCGATCACGCTGCTGAACTTCGACGGCGCGGACCGCACCGGACACGCGATCGCCAGCCGAGACGAGAAGGGCCGCGTCAAGGTCGCGGTGCGGCTCGACTGATCACGAACCCTTGATCCCGACCGCGTGCCGCAGCTGCGCCAGGAACTGATCGGCATCGTCGCTGGGCACGATGTAGTGCGAGATCGCGATCCGGATCACGGTCGCCGCCTTCACCGCGGCGTTGGGTCCGGGCAGGTGGCGCTGCAGGCCCTCCCGCATCTGCGGGATGACCCCACCGAACTGGGCGATGGTGTGTTCGGGCTCGACGTCGACCATGCGCACCCCGGAGTACGAATGTTGGTATTCCACGATGAACCGCAGCACGGCGTCGAGCTTGTCGACGCCCTTCAACCCCGCGGTGGCCCGCACCAGGCCGCTTTCGAAGATCTGTCGCTCGTAACTCGAAAAGGCCGACAGCAGCTCCTCTTTCGACGCGAACCAGCGGTACAGCGTCGGGCGCGAGACCCCGGCCTGCGCGGCGACGTCGGACAGGCTGAGCTTGGTCTTGCCGTTGCGGCCGAGCACCTCGGCGGTGGCATCGAGGATGCGCTGCCGCGTCGAGGTGTCGGGCTCTGCGGTCTGGGCCGGACTGCTCATAAGTGCAACTCTACGAAGTCGTTCACCGTCATTTCGCCTCCCGGCCAGGCTTGGGCGGTCTCGGCCGCACCAACACGGACTGCTGGATGGCGCCCACCGCCCCCTGCTCGTCGAACAACGTGCCGACCGTGGTCCCGATGCCGTCCGGGCCATAGTTCGTCTCGGCGCGGATCCCGATCCACTCCCCGTCGGGAACCCGGAACACGTGCACGGCCAGGTCGGTGTTGAGGAAGGTCCACCGGGTGATGTCCAACTTGCTGCCGATGCCGTTGGCGCAGTCGGCCACCGCGAACAGCCGCTCCAGCGGTGTCATGCTCTCGCCGGTGACCAGGTCCACGGTCGGGTGGATCCACGATTCGCCCGGCCCCTCGCTCAGCGGTTCGGTCAGCCACAGCCAGTCCAGGCTGTGCACGTAGTTGCGGTCCCAATCCCGCGCCTTCAGGTTGCGGTTGCGCGCCTCGCCGCGCGGCCGCGGCATTTCGGGCGCGGCGTGGGCCACGGCGCGCGTGTCCAACGTCTGTAGCCGCCAGCCGCTGGCGCGCGCCACCGGCCGGGGCTCGCCATCGGGGCCGGGGGCCAGCATCTCGGCGGTGACCAGTTCGATCTGCTTGCCGCCCCGCTGCACCTGCGACCCGACCCACAGGTCCCCCTCGGCCGGCACCCCGCCCAACAGGTCGATGACGACGCGCGACAGGCGGGTGTCGTCGCGCTGTTCGCACCGCTCGAGCGCCCGCACCAGCAGCGCGGACACCGGCCCGCCGTGCTGAATCGCGGCCGACCAGGTGCCCCGCGCCAGGTCGGTGGCCCGGAACTTCTCGCCCAGCGGATCGGCGCCGTCGACTAGCTCGTAATAGGAGTCGGACATCGTCGTCAACCTTTCCTCAGGGCAGGCCGGCGCCGGGAGTCGTCACCGTGACCGCATCCAGCCGGGACAGCCGGGTGCCGACCAGCCGCTGGGGATAGGCGTCCGTGCTGGACAACAGGAACAGCGTGCGCCGCTCGGGGCCGCCGAGCGCGCAGGCGATCGCTACCCGCTCGCCCATGTCGATGCGGTCGGTCACCGCCCCGCCCTCGACGATCCGCTCGAATTGGTGGGCCAGCGTCATGGACGCCCACACCGCGCCGTCGGCGTCGAGCGCGATGCCGTCGGGCGGCCCGTCCAGACCCTCGGCGAAAACCCGCCGGTCGGCCAGGCCGCCGTCGGAGTCGATCGTGAACGCGGTCAGCCGGCGGCCGATCGACTCGGCGACGATCAAGGTGGCGCGGTCCGGGGTGATCACCATGCCGTTGGGAAAATCGAGGTCTTCAGCGACGACGGTGGCGCTGTCGTCGGGATCGAGGCGGATGATGCGCCCGCCGTGCCGCGCCTGGCACCCGATGTAGGCGCGCCCCGCGTCGTCGATCACCATGTCCCCGAGGTTTTCCGGCGCGAGTTCGGTGAGATCGGCGACGGTGTCCACGGTTTCACCGTCGTAGCGCAGCACCTTGCGGTCGTCGGCCGAGACGATCAGCAGCGATCCGTCCGGGCGGAAACCCAGGCCGGAGGGCGAGTGCCCGGGCAGCGGCAACGTCGTGAGCGAGCCACCCATGGTCGAGGTGTGGACCGCCTCGCCCAACATGTCGGAGAACCACAGCAGCCCCTCGAACCAGCGTGGCCCCTCGCCGAAGCAGAAGCTGTTGGCCAGCGGTTCGGGAATCATCCGGTCACGCCTTTGACCACGGCTTCCGCTTTACAAAACACCGCCAAAGTGTCATGCACCGCGGGTGCCGGTGTCAATCTCGCGACGGCCGGTCCCCGCGGGCCCCGTGAACGCGGATGCGCAACCGCGGGAGGCGCCGCCCAATTGTGTTGCGCCCCTCGGTGTCCCATCGAGCCGCCGGACCACCTTGTTAGCCAAGCTTTACAAATCCTACGCAAAGTGTCACGCTGAGCCGTGAGCTGCTAGCCGAGAGGTGGACCCGACTTGACCACGGAATCTGAGCAGACCGAGTGGACCGTGCAGGGCCTGCTGGACCTGTTCGACGTGCGGGCCGACGGGCCGGACCGGTTCACCGGCGACACGGGGATCGCCGGCGGCGACGAACGTCAGGTGGTGGAGGGCACCCAGGTGCTCGCCCAGGCGATTGTGGCGGTGGCCAAACGGTTCGGAGACAAGTCGGTGCGTTCGGCGCACGCGGTGTTCTCCCGCGCGGTGACCGTCGGCCCGCCGATCGAACTCGTCCTCGACGTCGTGGCCGAGGGCCGGTCCACCGCCACGGCGGTGGTCGCCGTCCACCAGAACGGGCGGCGCTGCCTGAGCATCACGGTGCTGGCCGACGTGCCGACCGGCGACGTCATCCGCCACCACCTGCCGCGCCCCGACGTGACCGGGCCCGCGGACGCCATTCCCTCGCCGATGCCGATGGTGGGCCGCGAACTGCGCCTGGTCGACGTCGTCGACGTGAACAGCCCCGACGAGGTCGGGCCACCCGAGCTGCACGCGTGGCTGCACTACGACCCGATCCCGGAACGGGACGACCTGGCCAAGGCGCTGCTCGCGTACTTCACCGGCCACCTGGGCATCTCCACGACGATGCGACCGCACGAGGGCATTGGCACCGCCCAGGCGCACCTGACCGTGTCCACCGCACCGATGAGCATCTCGGTGGCGTTCCACGAACCGGTGCGCTGGGACGGCTGGCTGCTCTACACCCACGAGAGCACCCAGGTCGGCGCGGGGATGTCGTACGTGCGCGGCACCGTGCACTCCGAGGCGGGCGAGCTACTGTGCTCGTTCGCCCAGGAGGCGCTGATCCGGCCGCTGCGCACCACCGACACGGCGATCGATTCCCGCGCGCGATTCTGACGGCGGGCCGCGCTCATGCACTTCACCATCACCCATCCGATGCACAGCCACCCGTACAACCCGGAGTTGGTCAGCGGGGACGGCATCGCGAAGGTGGCCGCGGCCACCCAGGCGGCCGGCATTCACGGGTTCGGCTTCACCGACCACCCGGCGCCGTCGCAGCGGTGGCTCCAAGCCGGTGGGCATGACGCTTTGGATCCCTTTGTCGCGCTGGGTTTCGCGGCGGCCACGACGACGACGCTGCGGCTGATCCCCAACATCGTGGTGCTGCCGTATCGAAACCCGTTCGTAGTGGCCAAGTCCGGCGCGACGCTGGACCTGCTCTCCGGCGGTCGCTTCACGCTCGCGGTCGGTGTGGGTTATCTGAAGCGGGAATTCGCCGCGCTCGGTGTCAGCTACGACGAGCGGGCCGAGCTGTTCGAGGAAGCACTGCAGGTGATCCGGGCTGTCTGGACCGGCGACGACATCACCTTCGAGGGCAAGCATTTCAGCGCGCGGGGGATCACCGCGCACCCCCTCCCGCTGAGCGATCCGCACCCGCCGATCTGGATCGGCGGCAACACCTCGTCGGCGCGCCAGCGCGTGGCGCAATACGGCGACGGCTGGTGCCCATTCCCCGCCCCTCCCCAGTTGGCGCAGACGGCGGGCACCGCGGTGATCGACTCCGTGGCGCGGCTCACCGAAGGCATCGACGATCTGCGGCGCCGGTGCGATGCCGCGGGCCGCGACTGGTCCACCATCGACATCACCTTCGCGAACTTCGAGGGCGGCAGCCCCGCCGACGACTCATTCAACGCCGACGCCTACCTCGCCGGCTTGGAAAGGCTTGCGGGCGTTGGGGTTACCTGGGTGAGCGTGCACCTGCCCGGAGACAGCATCACCCACGCGCTCGAGACCCTCGACCGATTCCGCACCCTCGTGATCGACGCGGCCTGATGGACTTCTCCCGCGTCGAACTCTCCCCGGAGGACCAGGCCTTCCGCGACGAGACCCGGGCGTTCATCGCCAAGCACGTCACCGACGAAGTGCTGCACCGGCAGCTGAAGTTCGGCGAAAACTTCGACGAGGAGGTGCATCTGGCGCTCGGCGAGGCCGGCTACCTGGCATCCGATTGGAAGCTGGAGGCCGAGGGCGGCTTCAGCCCGGTGCGCCGACGCATATTCCAGCTCGAGATCGCCCGCGCCCACACCCCCTGGTATCACTGGGGCACCACGTCCGTCGTCGCCAAGCTGGTGCGGCAGTTCGGGGTGCCCGAGTTAGCCGACAAGGTCATCCCGGGCGTGCTGGCCGGCGAGATCCGGCTGTGTCTGGGCTACACCGAGCCCGAGGGCGGCTCCGACGTCGCCACCTGCAAGACGCGCGCGGTGCGCGACGGCGATGCGTGGATTATCAACGGCTCCAAGATGTTCACGTCGAACGCGCAGAACGCCAGGTACGTCTTCCTGCTCACCAACACCGACCCCCAGGGCCCCAAGCACAGGAACCTGACGATGTTCCTGGTGCCCCTCGACACGCCGGGCATCGAGATCCAGGGAATCCGGACGCTGGACGGCGACCGCACCAACATCGTCTACTACAGCGACGTCCGCGTCGACGACGTCTACCGCATCGGCGAGGTGAACGGCGGCTGGACGGTGATGCGCGCGGCGCTGGACTCCGAGCACGGCATCGTGGACCCGGAAGACCATGGGCTGCAATACGTCGCGGCGATGGCGGCGCACGGCGACCTGATGGCCGAAGTGATCGACGCCGTCGCGGCCGTCGTTTCGGCGACGGACGACGAGTCGGTGAAGTACCGGCTCGGACGGGCCGTCGCGCGCATGGAGGCGTCGCTGTCATCGCCCGGAATGTTCGGCCGGGTCGCGGTCGCGCAGACGATGCGCGACATCACCGGTGACCTGATGGACATCATGGGCTCGGCCTCGGCGTTGCCGACCGAAACCGAAGGCTCCGCCACCGACGGTGCGGCGGAACATCTTTACCGGCTCTCGTTGCCGCTCGGCATCTATGGCGGCACCCTTGAAGTGTTCCGCAACATGATCGCCCAGCACGAGCTGAAGCTGGGACGCCCTAGCTACGGCGGGTGAGCGGCAGGTCGGCCACGACGTCGGCCCGGGCCAGGTCGAAGCTCAAAAAGCCCTTGATGGGCAGGCTTTCGGGTGGCGGATCCGAATAGCTCCAGGCGATGTCGTCGATCGCGTGATCGTCAACGACGGCCGACCAGTAGGTGGCGAAGCCCTTGTAGTTGCAATACGTCACCGTGTCGGTGCGGCGCAGCAGGTCGGTGCGCACGTGCGTCGGATCGACGTAAAGCCTTGGCTCCAAGGCCGTTTCGAACACAATAACGGTGTCATCGGTATCTACCAGCGTGACGCCCCCGACGCTGGCGCGCAGGCGGCGCCTCGTCGGCCGGCAGTCGACGCGGTGGTAGGGGTTCGGCGGATAGTGTACGAGCTCGCGTCCCTCCTCCAGCCAGGTGTCGACGGCGTCCCACGGCACGTGCACGAAGCCAGGCGCCTCCGGCTCGGGTTCGGTGGGCAGGTCGGCGACCGCGTCGGCCGGGAAAACGTAGCTGAGCGGCCGGCCCCGCCGGTGCACCAGCATCGCCCGCTCGGTGTCGATCACCAGGCGCCCGTCCTGGATCGCCTGCACGCGCCGTGGGTGCGGCTCGACGAACACGACGCCGTCCGGTATGGCGGGGGAGAACCGCCCGGCCGGATCACTGCTGAGCGGACCACGTCCGGCAACGAGGCTCATGGTGCTCCTTCCATCGCCCACGCCTTCGACCGTCACGCTAGCGTGGCACTGGCAATGGACCGTCACGCCGGCGTGACATTCGAAGAGCGCGGAGTAGGAACTTAGCCATGGCGGGACCAATGGAGGGCGTCAAGGTCGTCGAGCTCGGGGTCTGGGTGGCCGGGCCGGCAGCCGGCGGCATCCTGGCCGACTGGGGCGCCGACGTCGTCAAGATCGAGCCGCCGCGCGGGGACCCGGGACGCATGTTCGGCAGGATGTTGGGCTGCGACCTCGGCGTCAACCCGCCCTTCGAGATGGACAACCGCTCCAAGCGCAGCGTCGTGCTGGACCTCGCGCGGGAGTCGGGCCGCGACACCGCGTTCGAATTGCTCGCCGACGCCGACGTTTTCGTGACGAACGTGCGGCCCGGCGCGCTGTCGCGCCTCGGACTGGACTTCGAATCGGTGTCGGCGCGCAATCCCCGCCTGGTCTACGGGCTGATCACCGGATACGGCGAGACCGGGCCCGACGCCGACCGCGCCGCATATGACGTCGCCGCGTTCTGGTCGCGGGCCGGGGTGGCACATCTGCTCACCCGGCCCGGTGACACGCCGCCGTTCCAGCGCGGCGGCATGGGCGATCACTCGGCCGGCATGACGCTGGCCGCGGCGATCTGCGCGGCGCTGGTTGCCCGCGCCCGCACCGGGACCGGCCAACTGGTCAGCACCTCGCTGTACCGCCAGGGCGCCTACACGGTGAGCTTCGACCTGAACACCTATCTGCTGACCGGTCAGCCGATCGCGGTCGGGCAACGCGAGGCGATGGGCAACCCGTGCATGAACAATTACGCGACCGCCGACGGGCGTCGATTCTGGATCGTCGGGCTCGAAGGCGACCGGCACTGGCCCCCGCTATGTCGCGTCGTCGGCCATCCGGAGTGGCTGACCGATCCCCGGTTCGGCGACGCGTACGCGCGCTTCGTCAACGCGGCGGAGCTGATCGCCGAACTCGACGCCATCTTTGCCACCCGCACACTCGACGAATGGGCGCAGGCGTTTTCCGGTGAACCGGACTTCTTCTGGTCACCGGTCAACTCGCTCGAGGACGTGGTGGCCGACGAGCAATTCCACGCCGCGGGCGGCATCGTCGACGTGCCGGACGGCGAATCCGTCGTTCCGATGGTGGCCACCCCGGCCGATTTCCACGGCACCCCATGGGCACCCCGTTCTGCGGCACCGGAACTCGGGCAGCACACCGAGGAAGTGCTCGCCGAGCTCAAGGCTCGCCACGGCTTGTGACCACCGGTCGCTCCTTTACAAATATCGTCCTAAGTGTCACGCTGTCCGGTGAGCCGCGCAAGGCGGCACCCAGCCCAGGACAAGCGTTGCCGTAAGCGCCAATCCCCGCGCGGCGGTGAGGAACGGATTGAATGGTCACGTCAACGTTCGACATCAGCCAAGGCGCCCGGGTCGATGCCGCCGGAGCCAGCCGGGAACGTTTGGGATACCGGCTCGACGTCATCGCGGTGAGCGCCCTCGACGTCGTCCAATCGGCCGGGGGTTGGCTGTACGACCGCGCCATGGCCGGTTGGCAGGTGACGGTGTTGCTGCCCGACGCGGGCGACGACCGATCCCTGCGCATCCTCGGTGTGCGGGCGCTGGACCTCGAGGAGCAATTCGCGATGCTCGGCCCGGCGAGCCAGAGCCTCGCGGTCAGCGCCGAGGCGTTCATTGCGGATGCGCGCGTGCGCGACAGGGTGCTGGCGTCGCTGGACGACCGGCTGACCGAAGTCACGCTGTGGGGCCACGCGCCGTCCGGTTGGCCCTTGCGGGTGGATCGCGGGGTGGCCCGGGCGCAGTACGCGCTCAGTGCGGCCGCGCGCCGATTCAAGGGCCACGCGCTGGCCGCGGCCGGGATGGCTTGTCCCGCGGTCTATTCCACCGAGACCTTGCTCTGTGACCTGGCGACCTGCGCGCGCGGCGACTCGGGGCTGGTCCGGCTCGACTGATGAAGAAGTACTACCGGCACACGCTTCTCTACCTGCACGAGACCATCTCGCTGGGCACCGGCCGAACCGAGCGCTTCACCGAGGTCTTCTCCGACACCTACCGGCCGATGATGGAGGAGCTCGGCGCGCGGCTGTTCGCGATTTGGGAGACGACGCCCTACAACGGTCACTGGCCGCAGGTGACGATCATCTGGGAGATCGACGGATTCGCCGATTACGCGCGCATCGGCGCGGCGCAGGCCCGCGGGGGCAGCCACGAGGCCGCGGCCGGAAAATGGTCGGCGTTCCTGGCCGACGCCGGCGCGGCGGGGGAGGGCCGCATCATGTACCCCGGGCCCAGCAACAAGACCCTGGCCCAGCTGCGCGACGCGAATTTCACCGCGCCGCTGGTGATTCAGGAGATCATGCAGACCAAGCCCGGGCGTCAGGACGACTACATCCGCGAACTGGAGCGCCTCTACGTTCCATGGTCGGAACGGACCGGCAAACGCTGGCTGGGCTCGTTCACCACGACCTTCCGCTACAACGAGGTCATCCACTACTGGGCGCTCGACGGCGGCTGGGAATGCTTCGCCAACCACTACCCCTCGTGGAAGGAGAGCCCGCCTCCCGAGATCGTCACGTGGATGAGCGTGGCGCCCGCCCTGCGCGATGGCTGGGAGGACTCGATCCTGCAGGCCCTACCGCCCTCGCCGCTGCAGTGAGCTTCTCCTACGACCCGTTCGACGCACAGGTAATGGCAAACCCATTGCCCTACTACCAAATTCTGCGCGACCAGTACCCCGTGTACTACATGCCGCAGTGGGACACCTTCGCGCTGTCCCGCTTCGAGGACATCTGGCAGGTGTTGGAGGTCAACGACGGCACGTTCGTCGCGACGGAAGGTACATTGCCCCCGGCCTCGGTGCTGGCTTCCCACAACGACGGGCCGCTCGACGACCCGCCGCTGCACCCGCTGCCCTTCCACGCGGTGTTCGACACGGACCTGTACGCCGAGATCCGCCGCGCGCATTCGGCGCCGTTGCGTCCGAGGTCGGTCGCCGGGCTGGAAGCCAGGATCCGTACGCTCGCCAACGAGCGCCTCGATGAGCTGCTGCCGCGCGGTTCGTTCGACCTGACGCAGGAGTACGGCGGCATCGTCGCGGCGTCGATGGTGTGCGGATTGCTGGGCTTACCAGACGATCTCGCGCCCCAAGTGCTCGCCGCGGTCAATGCCGGCAGCCTGGCCGAGCCCGGTGAGGGCGTCGACACCGCGCAGGCCCGGCCCAACTACCTCGAATACCTCACGCCGGTGGTCGAGCGCCGGCGGGCCGACTCATCCGGGACCGAGTTGCCGGTGGTCGATGGCCTGCTGCGCTACCGGTTGCCCGACGGCAGCGCGCTGTCCGACGCCGAGGTCGCGACGCAGATGCTCTGCATCTTCATCGGCGGGACGGAGACGGTGCCCAAAATCGTCGCGCACGGGCTGTGGGAGCTCAGTCAGCGACCCGGCCAGATGGCCGCGGTGTGCGCCGACCCCGCCACCAACGTGCCGATCGCACGCGAGGAGATGATCCGCTATTGCGCGCCGGCGCAGTGGTTCGCCCGAACTGCCCGGCGGCCGTACACAATTCACGGGCGAACGATCGAGCCCGGCCAGCGCGTCATCACCCTGCTGGCCTCGGCCAACCGCGACGAACGCGAATACGCCGAACCCGACGAGTTCATCTGGGACCGGCCCATCCGCCGTTCGCTGGCGTTCGGACGCGGCCAGCACTTCTGCATCGGCTACCACCTGGCCCGGCTGGAAATCGATGTGCTGCTGGCCGAATGGCTGCGCCGGGTGCCGGACTTCGCCGTCGACGGCGACGCCGCCACCCGGCTGCCGTCCAGCTTCCAGTGGGGATGGAACAAGATCCCGGTGGAGGTCTGACGTGTGGTCCTACCGGATCATCGCCCCATATGTGTTGGAGTGCACGTCGGTCGCCGAGAAGACGCCCGAGGACGTGGCCGAAGGCCAGGTGCTGTTACGGTTTTTGGCCGCCGGCGTCTGCGGCAGCGACATGCCGGCCTTTCGTGGCGCCAAGGGACGGCTCCCGGGCGACGACGGCGTTAGCGCCGCCGAAAAGGACGGCTTCCCGATCCACGAAATCGCCGGCGAGGTGATCGCCAGCCGCCATCCCGAGCACCGTCCGGGCGACCGCGTGGTGGGCTGGGCGTCCGGCTTCGACGGCCTGATGGAGCGGGTGATCAGCGACGGCAGCGGGCTGGCCCCATACGACCCGGGACTTACCCCGGCCCAGGCCGTCGGCCTGCAACCGCTGGCGTGCGTCCTGTACGCCCTCGAGCAGCTGCCCGACCTCACCGGCAGGCACGTGGCGATCATCGGCCAGGGATCGATCGGCCTGCTTTTCTCCTATGTCGCCAAGGCGGCCGGCGCGCGGCGCGTCACTGGAGTCGACCCCGTCGACCGATCAGGTTTCGCAACCGCTTTCGGCGTCGACGAGGTGGTGCGCGCCACCAGCGACCGGTGGGTGAGCCGGCTCGTGGCCGCGGACCGCGCGGACGTCGTCATCGAGGCGGTCGGCCATCAGGTGGCCACCCTGGGGCACGCGATCGAGGCCGCGGCGTTCGGCGGCACCGTGCTGTATTTCGGCGTGGCCGACGACGACGCCTACCCGATCAGCATGCGCCTGATGCTGCGCAACAACCTCACCCTGAAATCTGGTGTGACACTCGACCGCCGGCGGATGCTGGAGCTCGCCGGCAAGTTCGCCGCCGAACATCCGGAGCTGCTCGGCACGTATCTCACGCACACCTTCGGGATCGAGGACGCGCAGGCCGCGTTCGACTTGGCCTGCCGGCCCGACCCGAAGCGTGTCAAGATTGCGATCGCCGGGTGAGCGTCTTCAAGGGCGACAAGCAGACGCCGATCTGGGGCGGCTGGATCACCGGCCCGAGCCTCATCGGCCCGGACGAATTCAGCAGGGCCGGTTACGATTACGTCGGATTCGACGCCCAACACAGCTACCTCGACGACGCCGACATCGCCGGCATGCTGCGCCGAACCGAACACCTGCCGATTGGCACCGTCGTCCGGCTGCCCAACGCCGACCCGGCACCGATCGGGCGTGTGCTGGACGCCGGCGCCGACGCCGTCGTCATCGCCATGATCGAGTCCGCGGAACAGGCCGCCGCGGCGGTGGCCGCCACCCGCTACCAGCCGGCGGGCATCCGCAGCTTCGGCCCGCTGCGCGCCGACCTCGGCCGCGACACCGCCGCGCTTCAAGCCCGGGTTAGCGTGTTCGCGATGATCGAGACCGCCGCGGCGCTGGAAGCCGTTGACGAGATCTGCGCCGTCGACGGGCTAGCCGGGCTCTACGTGGGACCCGCGGACCTGGCCCTTTCGCTCGGCGTGGATGTGCTTGGGGCGCACAGTGATCCGATCGTGCTGGACGCCATCGTGCGCATCCGGCGGGCGGCGGATGCCGCCGGACTGGTTAGCGGAGTCCACGCGGGGGACGGCACCGCGGGCCGCGCCATGGCGAAGCTGGGGTTCTCGATGATCACCCTGGCGGCCGAATCGGTTGCGCTGCGCCGGGGAGCCGCGGAACACCTGCGCGAGGCCAAGCATGACGGATGATCGGGCCGCGATCCGCGAACTGATTGACGCCTACGCGTTGGCGCTGGACGCCAACGACATCGACGCCTGCCTGCGCCTGTTCGCCCCGGACGCCGAATTCCTGGTCTACGGGCGCACGTTCGCCGGGCACGACGGCATCGGCAAGATGTTCCGGGATGCCCCGCGGGGTCTGCACCTGACCGGGGTGTCCCGCATCGACGTCCACGACGACACGGCAACGGCCCGGTCGCAGGTGCTGTTCGTCCGGGCGGTCGACCAGAACCTCCGACCCGCGCTGTACGACGACGAGCTGGTCCGCACCGACGGGCGGTGGCTTTTCCGCCGGCGCCGATGCCAATTCGTCACCAGCCGAGGCCTTTCCGACGCCCCCGAGGTCACATCGTCATGAATGAACGCGTCGCACTGGTGACCGGGGCGGCCGGGGGACAGGGCTGGGCCATCGCGAAAAAACTCCGGGCGGAGGGTTATTCGGTGGCCGCGTGTGATCGGCGCGCGGGCGACCTGACCGCCCTGGTCGCTGAATTGAGCGACGACGAGGTGATCGTCGTCGAACTCGACGTCACCTCGGAATCGCTGTGGGAGCAGGCCGTGCGCACCGTGGTCGACCGGTTCGGGGCGCTGACCACGCTAGTCAACAACGCCGGCGCGTTGCACCGGGCGTCGCTGGCGGACGAGACCGCGGATGCGTTCGAAAACTCCTGGCGGGTCAACTGTTTCGGTGCATTCCTGGGCATCCACACGGCACTGGAGCACCTCCGCGCGGCGACCAACGCCGCGATCGTCAACATCTGCAGCACCGGCGCCATCCGCCCCTTCCCGCACCACGCGGCCTACGGTTCGGCGAAGTGGGCGCTTCGCGGCCTGACCCAGAACGCCGCCGCCGAACTGGCGCCCCTCGGCATTCGCGTCAACGCCGTCTTTCCCGGGCCGATCGCGACCCCGATGCTCGACGACGCCACCCAACTACGGCTCGCCGCGTCGTCGGCCTTCGGGCGGATCGGCCAGCCCCGCGAGATCGCCGACGCGGTCGCGTTCCTGGTCTCCGGGGCGGCGTCGTTCATCACCGGCGCCGAACTGGTCGTCGACGGCGGCCAATGCGTGCAGATCCGATGAGCCGCACCCGCGGTAGCGCTAGTCGAACCTGATGAGCTGGCGCACGGCGGTGCCGTCGGCGAGGTTGTCCATGGCCTCGTTGATCGCCTCCAGCCGGATCGACGAGGACACCAGCGCCTCCACCGGGAGCCGGCCCGACTGCCACAGTGCGACGAACCGGGGAATGTCGCGACTGGGCACCGCCGAACCCAGGTAACTGCCGATCAGCGATCGGCCTTCGGCCACGAAACCCAACGGCGACACGGTGATTCGCGCAGCCGGTGGCGGCAGCCCGACCGTGATGGTGCGGCCGCCGGGCGCGGTCAGGGCGATGGCCGTCTCGAGCGCGGCGGGATGGCCGGCGGCCTCGATGACCACGGCGGCCTTGACGCCGCCGTCGAGGGCCTGCTGCGAGGTGTATGCCTCGTGCGCGCCCCGGGCCCTTGCGGCGGTCAGCTTTTCGGGCAATTGGTCGACGGCGATGACGCGCACGTCGTCGTAGGTGAGCGCCGTGAGCACCGCGGCCATGCCGACACCGCCGAGGCCGACAACGGCGACCGTCTGCCCCGGCCGCGGGTCGCCGACGTTGAGCACCGCACCGCCACCGGTCAGCACCGCGCAGCCCAGCAGCGCGGCGACTTCGGGCGGCACGTCGGGCGGCACCGGCACCACGCTGGCCCGGTTGACCACCGCGTGCGTCGCGAAACCCGAAACGCCGAGGTGGTGGTAGACCCGGTGGCCGGCCTGGCTGAGCCGGATGTCCCCGCCGAGCAGCGTCCCGGCGCCGTTGGCCGCGCTGCCCCGTTCGCACGGCGTCAGGCCCCCGGTCGCGCAGGCGGCGCAATGGCCGCACCGCGGCAGGAACACCAACACCACCCGCTGACCGATGGCGAGGTCGGAGACACCGTCGCCGACCTGCTCGACGATCCCGGCCGCCTCGTGGCCGAGCAGCATCGGCACCGGGCGCACCCGGTTGCCGTCGACCACCGACAAGTCCGAGTGGCACACGCCGGCCGCCTCGATGCGGACCATCACCTCGCCGCTGCCCGGCGGGTCCAGCTCGAGATCGACGACGCGGATGGGCCGGGACTCGGCGTACGGGCGGGCCAGACCGATCCGGTCCAGCACGGCACCCCGAATCCGAACCATGCTGGAATACAACCATGGTTCGCCAACCGCCTGCCTCGCCGGCTCCGGTGGTACCGCCGGCGCCGGACGGGCTCACCAGCGACGACTTCCCGGTCATCTGGCCGGTCGGAACCCGGTGGGCCGACAACGACATGTTCGGCCACCTCAACAACGCCGTGTACTACCAGTTGTTCGACACCGCCATCAACGCCTGGATCAACACCAGCACCGGGCTGGACCCGCTCACCACGCCCGCGCTGGGCATCGTCGCCGAGTCGGGCTGCCGGTACTTCTCCGAGCTGCATTTCCCGGAGGACCTCGCGGTGGGCCTGGCGGTGACCCGGCTGGGTCGCAGCAGCGTGACCTACCGGCTCGGCGTGGTCCGGTCGGCCCAGGGCGGGCGGGCCCAGCCCATCACCGCGCTGGGCCACTGGGTGCACGTCTACGTCGACCGGAACAGTCGCAAGCCGGTCGAGATTCCGGACGCCATCCGCTCGTTGCTGTCGACGGCGCGGGTGGACCGGTAATCCCGAGATCGCCCGCGGCACCGGGGCTTTCGCGCGAAATCGCCGTGCCACCCGCGCTCTGGGGGGCGCGTCGAGCGCCCGGCTATGCTTCGCCAATGCCCGTTATGAGCAAGACCGTCGAGGTCAACGCCGACGCCGCCTCGATCATGGCGATCGTCGCCGACTTCGAGGCCTACCCGCAGTGGAACGAGGAGATCAAGGGCCTCTGGGTGCTCGCCCGCTACGACGACGGGCGCCCGAGCCAGCTGCGGCTCGACACCGACTACCAGGGCATGCAGAGCATGTTCATCCAGGCCGTGTACTACCCGGGGGAGAACCAGATCCAGACCGTCCTGCAGCAGGGCGACCTGTTCACCAAGCAGGAGCAGCTGTTCAGCGTGGTGGAGATGGGCAACTCGAGCCTGCTGACCGTGGACTTAGACGTGGAGACCTCGATGCCGGTTCCCGCGCCGATGGTCAAGCAGCTCGTCGGCAACGTGCTGGACCACCTCGCCGAAGCCCTGAAGCGGCGCGCCGAGCAGCTCGCCTCCGGTTAGCGGCTTCAGTCGAAGATTCCGGTGCGGTCGCGCAGCTCGGTCAGCCGGGTCGCCGCGTCGGTGAACTGCCACACGGTGTGCTCGATCACCGCGGCGGCGTCGCGCCGGCGCAGCGCGGCGATCAGCTGTCGGTGATTGTCGACGGCGGCCGCGCCCCACTGTTCGTCGGCGGCGTACACCAGCACCGGCATGTAACGGGCGGCGTTGAGCAGGAACCAGGCCAGCTTGATCCGCCCGCTCGCCTGGTTGAAGACCCGATGGAACGCGAACTCGATGCCCGCGATCGTCTCGGCGTCGCCGGACCCCACCGCCGCGGCGAGCGCCTCGTTGATGCGCTCGAGCTCGGCGATCTCGGCGTCGGTGATGTGATCGGTGGCCGCGGCCGCCAGCTCCTTGGCGATAGTGGCCTGCAGCCAGAAGATGTCCTCGATGTCCTGGCGCGTCAGCGGCAGCACCACGTGACCCCGGTGCGGTTCGAGCTGCACCATCCCCTCGCCGCGCAGCTTCAGCAGCGCTTCGCGCACCGGCGTGACGCTCACGCCGAGCTCGGCCGCGGTCTCGTCGAGTCGGATGAACGTTCCCGGCCGCAACGCCCCGGACATGATCGCCGCTCGAAGGTGGCCCGCGACCTCATCGGACAGCTGTGCCCGGCGCAGTGGCCGTCGCCTCCTCAGTCGCGTGGATATCGGTGCGTTCACGGGGGCTGCCAGGGCTTTCGGGGCGTCGCGGAGGTTGGTTTGAAACTTCGGTCGGGGCTTGTCAGCTGGGCGTTAAGGCCATAATGTGACCCAGACAACACCATGTTTTATCAAATATCAACCTGGCGCAAGCGGTGCGCGAGTGAAGGGAAAGGCTTGAGTTGACCGCGCAATTAGCGAGCCATCTGGCGCAGGCGACCGAGCAGCCGTATCTGGCCCGGCGCCAGAACTGGGTGAACCAGCTCGAACGGCATGCCCTCATGCAGCCGGGCGCGGCAGCACTGCGTTTCCTGGGGAAGACCACGACGTGGGGTGAATTGCAGGGCCGGGTTTCGGCGCTGGCCGATGCGCTGAGCCGTCGGGGAGTCGGCTTCGGCGATCGGGTCATGGTGCTGATGCTCAACCGCCCCGAGTTCATGGAGTCGGTGCTGGCGATCAACGCGCTCGGCGCCATCGCGGTCCCGCTCAACTTCCGGCTCACCGCCGCCGAAATCGCGTTCCTGGTCCAAGACTGCGAAGCCCGCGTGCTCATCACCGAATCGGTGCTCGCCCCGGTGGCCACCGGGGTTCGCGACGTCGAGCCACTGCTGGAAGCGATCGTGGTGGCCGGCGGCGCGGGCGACGACAGCGTGCTCGGCTACGACGACCTGATCGACGAGACCGGCCGCGCGCACGAGCCCGTCGACGTCCCGAACGATTCGCCCGCGCTGATCATGTACACCTCGGGCACCACCGGCCGCCCCAAGGGCGCCGTACTGACCCACACCAACCTGACCGGTCAGACCATGACGGGCCTGTACACCAACGGCGCCGACATCAACAGCGACGTCGGCTTCGTCGGCGTCCCGTTCTTTCACATCGCCGGCATCGGCAACATGCTGACGTCGTTGCTGCTCGGCATCCCCACGGTGATCTACCCGCTGGGCGCGTTCGAGCCGGGGCAGCTGCTCGACGTGCTGGCCGAGGAAAAGGTCACCGGCATCTTTCTGGTCCCCGCGCAGTGGCAGGCGGTGTGCGCCGAGCAACAGGCGCGTCCGCGCGACCTGAGGTTGCGGGTGATGTCGTGGGGGGCCGCGCCGGCGCCCGACGCGCTGCTGCGCGAGATGTCGGCGGTCTTCCCCGGGACCCAGATCCTCGCGGCGTTCGGCCAGACCGAGATGTCACCGGTCACCTGCATGCTGCTGGGCGAAGACGCGATCCGCAAACGTGGCTCGGTGGGCAAGGTGATCCCGACCGTTGCCGCGCGCGTGGTCGACGAGAACATGAACGACGTACCGATCGGTGAGGTGGGCGAAATCGTCTACCGCGCACCGACTTTGATGAGCGGGTACTGGAACAACCCGGAGGCCACGGCGGAGGCGTTCGCGGGGGGTTGGTTCCACTCCGGAGACCTCGTCCGGATGGACGAGGAGGGCTACGTCTGGGTGGTGGATCGCAAGAAGGACATGATCATCTCGGGCGGCGAGAACATCTATTGCGCCGAGGTGGAAAACGTTCTGGCCGGCCATCCCAACATCGTCGAGGTCGCGGTCATCGGACGGGCCCACGAGAAGTGGGGTGAGGTGCCGATCGCGGTCGCGGCCATCGCCGGCGATCAGCTGCTGCTGGACGAATTGGACGAATTCCTCACCGAGCGGTTGGCCCGCTACAAGCATCCCAAGGCGCTCGAGATCGTCGATGCCCTGCCGCGCAATCCGGCCGGCAAGGTGCTCAAGACTGAGCTACGGATCCGTTACGGAAGCGCAAATATCGACGAGAACCGTTCTAGGGCAACATGATTCATGGGGCGAGAGGAAGGCTGACGGAAACTGTAACGTTTGCCCGCTGTTGGCGAAGGGTTAATTGTGCAGATGCAGTTCACACGTGCAAGGCCATCGGGTACATTCCTGTGGTCTCCGTTACTACTTGTCAGTAGGGAGCCGATGGTCACACACGTTGGGTTGGGGCGAGGCGGGGGCATCCCCAGTCGCGTTGCGGCGAGGGGGCGAGGCTTGCTACACGATCTGCCGGGGCGCCCACAGGCGCGCGGTACCAGCTGGAGGGGGCAGCGGTGACGTCAACGTCGACCGGTCGGCAGGGCCCCTACCTCGTCAATTACCTACGCGACCAGCTGGACACCCCCCTGACGCTCATCGGGGGATTCTTCCGGATGTGCGTGCTGACCGGGCGGGCGCTGTTCCGCTGGCCGTTCCAGTGGCGCGAATTCGTCCTGCAGTGCTGGTTCATCATGCGGGTGGCGTTCCTGCCGACCATCATGGTTTCGATTCCGCTGACCGTGCTGCTGATCTTCACCCTCAACGTGCTGCTCGCCCAGTTCGGCGCCGCCGACCTGTCCGGCGCGGGCGCGGCGATCGGCGCCGTCACCCAGCTCGGCCCGCTGACCACGGTGCTGGTGGTCGCCGGCGCCGGCTCGACGGCGATCTGCGCGGACCTCGGCGCACGCACCATCCGCGAGGAGATCGACGCCATGGAGGTGCTCGGCATCGACCCGATCCACCGGCTGGTGGTTCCCCGGGTGGTCGCCGCGACCCTGGTGGCCACGCTGCTCAATGGCCTGGTGATCACCGTGGGCCTGGTCGGCGGCTACCTGTTCGGCGTCTACCTGCAAAACGTCTCGGGTGGTGCGTACCTGGCCACGCTGACCACGATCACCGGCCTGCCCGAGGTGGTCATCGCGACCGTCAAGGCCGCGACCTTCGGCCTGATCGCCGGGCTGGTCGGCTGCTACCGCGGGCTGACCGTGCGCGGCGGTTCGAAGGGCCTGGGCACCGCGGTCAACGAGACCGTCGTGCTCTGCGTCGTCGCGTTGTACGCGGTCAACGTGGTGCTGACCACCATCGGTGTGCGATTCGGAACGGGCCACTGACATGTCGACCGCTGCCGTCTTGCGTGCCCGCTTCCCGCGGGCGGCCGAAAACCTCAACCGCTACGGCGGCGCCGCCGCCCGTGGGCTCGACGACGTCGGGCAGATGGCCTGGTTCGGGGTGGTGGCCCTGGGCCACGTTCCGCACGCGCTACGCAACTATCGCAAGGAGACCCTGCGGCTGATCGCCCAGATCGGCATGGGCACGGGCGCCATGGCCGTCATCGGTGGCACCGTCGCGATCGTCGGCTTCGTGACGCTGTCGGGTAGCTCGCTGGTCGCCATCCAGGGCTTCGCGTCGCTGGGCAACATCGGCGTCGAGGCGTTCACCGGCTTCTTCGCCGCGCTGATCAACGTGCGGATCGCCGCCCCGGTTGTCACGGGCATCGCGATGGCCGCCACCGTCGGGGCCGGCGCCACGGCGGAGCTGGGTGCCATGCGCATCAGCGAAGAGATCGACGCCCTGGAAGTCATGGGCATCAAGTCGATCTCGTTCCTGGCGACCACCCGGATCATGGCCGGCCTGGTCGTCATCATCCCGCTCTACGCGCTGGCGATGATCATGTCGTTCCTGTCCCCGCAGATCACCACCACGGTGCTCTACGGGCAGTCCAACGGAACCTACGAGCACTACTTCCGGACGTTCCTGCGTCCCGACGACGTGTTCTGGTCGTTCCTCGAGGCCATCATCATCACGGCGGTCGTGATGATCACCCACTGCTTCTACGGATACAACGCCGGCGGCGGACCCGTCGGCGTCGGAGAGGCCGTCGGCCGATCGATGCGTTTCTCGCTGGTGTCGGTGCAGGTCGTCGTTCTGGCCGCCGCGTTGGCGCTCTACGGCGTCAACCCAAACTTCGCGTTGACGGTGTAGCCATGTCATCCCCAGTGAAGGTCAACAAACCCCGGAACCCGCCGTACAAGCTGGCCGGCGCCGCCGCGTTGATCATCGCCTTGGTGGCGTTGGTCCTGGTCTACGGGCAGTTCCGCGGCAACTTCACGCCCAAGACCAAGCTGACGATGCTGGCGTCGCGGGCGGGCCTGGTGATGGATCCGGGCTCGAAGGTCACCTACAACGGCGTGGAGATCGGG